>NZ_JASDCB010000083.1:0-16365 GCF_030408135.1 Pseudoalteromonas sp. APC 3691
TTCTACAGCGTCGACAACTTGTAATTTAAAGCCTAATGAATAATCTCGTTGTGTTCGTTTGATCGGTGTATTATTTGACTTGGTCATAATAAATCCTAAATGTGTAAACACATTTCAGGACGAGACAAAGGTCAAAATAAAGCCCCGCAGTGCGAGGCTTTTTATTTATGCTACACCGTATTGATCACGATAAGCTTTAACTGAGGCTAAATGTTCATCCATCGTCCCTTGAACTTCAAGGTAGCTAATAAGATCAGCTAATTTTACAATAGAAATTACTTTGGTATTAAAGTCGCGCTCAACTTCTTGAATAGCTGATAACTCGGCTTTACCTTTTTCTTGGCGATCTAATGCTATTAAAACGCCACTAAGGTCTGCACCATTTTGTGCAATAATTTCCATGGACTCACGAATAGCGGTACCTGCGGTAATTACATCATCAACTAGCATTATTTTGCCATTGAGTTCTGAGCCTACTAACGTACCACCTTCACCGTGTGCTTTTTTCTCTTTACGGTTGAAACAGTACGGTACATCTTTATCATAGTGATCTGCTAATGCAACTGCCGTAGTTGTCGCTATTGGAATACCTTTATAAGCAGGACCAAATAATACATCATACTCTATCGATGAATCTTCCAATGCTGCAGCATAGAAGCGACCTAAACGCGCTAAATCACGACCAGTGTTAAATAAGCCAGCATTAAAAAAGTACGGACTTGTTCGCCCTGACTTTAAAGTAAACTCACCAAACTTTAATACCTGCTTCTCTAGAGCAAATTCTATAAACTCTTTTTGATAATCTTTCATATCTAGTGGCCTACCTATTTATGCTAATGCTTGCTTTTGTACGTCAATGATTTCACGTATAGAGTGTTTGGCTAAAGTAAGTAATTCATCCAGCTCATCAAACGAGAAAGGTTCACCTTCGGCTGTACCTTGAATTTCAATAATTTTACCTGTCTCAGTTAAAATTACGTTCATATCAGTCTCAGCAGCTGAATCTTCTATATACTCTAAATCGCTAATTGCTTGACCTTTGTATATGCCTACAGAAATAGCCGCAATCATATGCTTAAGTGGGTTTGAGTTAATCATACCTTTAGCACGCATATGCGTTAGTGCATCAACTAGTGCAACACATGCGCCACTTATAGAAGCAGTACGTGTACCACCATCTGCTTGAATAACATCACAGTCGATAGTAATCGTGTTTTCACCAAGGGCTTTTAAATCAACAGCCGCACGAAGTGCACGTGCAATTAAGCGTTGAATTTCCATAGTACGACCGCCCTGCTTACCACGTGCAGCTTCACGCGCATTACGTGTATGCGTTGCTCGCGGTAACATACCGTATTCAGCATTGATCCAACCCTTACCTTGGCCTTTCATGAAACGAGGAACGCCCGATTCAACAGTCGCTGTACAAAGTACTTTGGTGTTACCAAACTCAACAAGTACTGAGCCTTCAGCATGCAAAGTATAATTACGTGTAAATGTAACAGGTCTAATTTGGTTAGGTGTTCTTTCGCTTGGACGCATTGACGATCCCCTTAATTCAGAATTTGCGACATTATAAGTGTATGTGGGTATAGATACCATGCTGATTTAAATAAATAGCTGTATGCAAAATATTCAGTGTATTAAATTTTCCCTAGAGCTTAAGCAGTGTTACGGTATAATCATCGTAATATTGTATTTATTAATTTAGGAAAATATCCATGATCCACAGTATGACAGCTTATGCGCGTCGCGAAATAAAAGGCGATTGGGGAACTGGCACTTGGGAAGTTCGTTCAGTGAACCAGCGTTACCTTGAAACATTTATTCGCGCACCAGAGCAATTTCGTGGCATGGAGCCAGTTATTCGTGAGCGTTTACGCAAACACTTACAACGCGGTAAAGTTGAGGTCTTTTTAAAGTTTGTAGCAAATCCAGCCCATGTTGGTGAGCTATCAATTAACCAAGCCCTTGCTGAGCAATTGATAAATAGCGCTAAATGGGTTCAACAACAAAGTAATGGCGATATTAATCCTGTTGATATATTGCGTTGGCCTGGTGTTATGGAAGCTGAAGAACTTGATATGGATAGCGTTAATACAGCATTAATAGCTGGTCTTGATCAAGTAATCGAAGATTTTAAATCAGCCCGTGGCGATGAAGGTGCAAACCTTGAAGAAATGATAGCAATCCGCCTTGATGCGATTTTAGAGCAAGTAGAAATTGTAGAAACGCATATGCCCGAGATTGCTAAGTGGCAACGTGAAAAGCTGGCTCAAAAGCTAGAAGACTTAACAGCAAACATTGACGAATCACGCCTTGAACAAGAACTTATTTATCTTGCTCAAAAACAAGATGTAGCCGAAGAATTAGATCGTTTAAAGTCTCACGTTAAAGAAACTAAAAAAATCCTTAAAAAAGGTGGCGCATGTGGCCGTCGCCTAGATTTTATGATGCAAGAATTTAATCGTGAAGCTAACACGCTAGCATCCAAGTCTATCAATAGTGACATCACTACTGCTGCTGTAGAGCTAAAAGTGTTGATTGAACAAATGCGTGAGCAGATCCAAAACATCGAATAGGTTCCTGGGTAGAAAGTTACCCGTCCAAGAATGTCTTAAAAGCCCTGTTATTTGCTTGTAAATACAGGGCTTTTTTATTTTTCCCGTCCAAATTGGTTTGCAGATGTCCGTTACCAACTACCTGTTTAGTGGTGGGCAGAATGGTGGGCAGCCCCCTCATTTTGGCTCAATAAGCATTTTGCGGTGAGCAAATTGGTGGGCAGTAAGTTACACAATTTTCGCATTTAACTCGCCACCACAACAGGTTAGCTGCTGATTCAATAAGCAAATCGGTGGTGGGCAGCCATTATTGCCCCCTCCATTATTGCAACAACTATGGAGTAAACATGGGAAAACTCACAGCAAAACAGGTTATTGCATACAGCAAAGCCGACCCAAAAAAATATTCAGATGGTGAAGGGCTATACTTTTGCGTCCGCAAACAAGGCTCGCCTTACTGGATGATCCGCTACACCACAGCCAAAGGAAGACGAGAAGCAACCTTGGGGCAATTTCCTTTAATGTCGTTGGCAGACGCCAGAATTGCCGCCGCATACTTTCGAAAGGAAGTACGTGACGGCATAGATCCTCTTCTAGAAAAACAGAAAATCGAGTTACCTGACATTGAAACCGTGGATCAACTGTTCCATGACTGGTATCGAACAGACCTGAGTCGACGACTAAAGCACCCCAAGATTCCGTATCGGGTTTACACCAAAGACATAAGCCCTGTCATTGGCATTAAGTGTATTGCTGAGGTGACTGCACGTGACGTGCGCGAAGTATTGGAACGCATTCGAGAAAGTAACCGCCCTACCATCGCCAACGATACCTTGATGTACATGAAGCAGCTGTTTCGACATGCGATAAAGCTCGACTTAACGCTGAACAATCCCGCCGCCGCATTTACCGTGGACGATGCCGGTGGCGTGGAGTCCAGTAAAGACAGGATGCTCAGCAAAGAGGAAATTCACTACGCCTTTAGCGTGTTTCATACCCATATCAATAGCTTTGGCCGCGATAACTACCTAGCTTGCTGCCTGTTTTTGGTATTGGGCGTGCGCAAAAGCGAGCTGTGCGAAGCCATGTGGCGTGAAATGGATTTAACCACGGGCGTATAGGATCTACCCAAGGAACGAAGTAAAACTGGCGTCCCAATCAGCATTCCCTTACCACGCCAAGCCATTGCCTGGTTTAACGAGTTACAAATCCGCGCTTGTGGCTCGCCTTATGTTTTCCCAGCCAGACGAGCAAGCCATCGTCCACATATGGGGCCAGATACGCTAAACCGGGCCATTTCTAAACTCTTTGGTCGAGAACCAGGCCGGAAAAAGCAACCACCCAATAAAATGGGCAAGCTTGAACACTTCACCGTACACGATTTACGCCGCACCTTTCGCAGCCTTGCCGCCTCTTTAGGCATCGCAGGCAACGTGGCCGAACGCTGTCTTAAACATAAGCTAAAAGGCGTTGAGGGCATCTACGACCGCCACGACTACTTTGAAGAGCGCCGTATTGCCCATCAAACCGTGGCTGATGTGATCGAACCACTGGTGAACTTTGAGCACCCTTCACAGCACAACACAGGAGGGCGTTAACATGCAACTGAGGATGCGACTCGCCCCCATTACCTTTCCAATAGCCATGCTGGCAGGCCTTGGTTGATGTATTGGCATTGCCTTACTCGATCAACCTCATGGTATAGGCTACGCACTTACTCGGCATTGCCTGATGGTATTCTTGGTACTCGCTCCTTGGCTGACATTAAAACTCACGTTCTACGTGATTGTCAGCCTAGGACGCAAACTGGGGCTCATCCCGTCTGCACGCCCAACGTACAGCCTAGGTTATGAAGAATCACTCTATTGGTTCAGAGTATTGGCCTTTTTCGATGGCAAACGCAGCCGTATGCCAAAAAAGCCAATCAGGCGAAACTAACAAGACAGCCAACTGCTCACTTGCCGTGGGCAGTTGGGACAATGGGGCAACATTTGATACCACAGGCTTTAGAAGGTGAATAAGAGGGATTTGAACCGCCCCAAGGAATTGGGCAATTGGGGATGCGATAAGAACTCCTAACCGCATCAAAAATGCCAAACTTGCAAAAGTCCCAATATGGGACTAACATCTGTTTATGAGAATTATCGCACTATCAACCTTAAAAACATTTTGGGAAGACAGCCCAGAATATATTGACGCGAAAGAGCCAACGTTAGCGTGGTATAGGCATGCATTAAACTCTGATTGGGGATCACCGTCGGATGTGAAACAGGACTTTAGAAATGCCAGCATCCTCAAAGATGGGCGTGTCGTGTTTAACATTGCCGGTAATAAATACCGATTAGTCGTTTGGATCAATTATGCCTACAAAGTGGTTTACATACGGTTTATCGGCAGCCATGCGCAATACGATAAAATTGATGTACAAACGATTTGAAGCCAAAAGGTAGTAACAAGAGGTAAATATAATGGACATCAGACCTATTAAAACAGATGCCGACTACCGCGCGGCATTAAACGACATCGAAAACCTAATGATGGCGGAGCCTGATACCGTCGAAGGCGAAAAGCTGGACATTTTGGTTACGTTAGTCGAGGCCTACGAAGCAAAGCATTTTCCAATGGATTTGCCAGACCCTGTTGAGGCAATAAAGTTTGAGATGGAGCGCAAAGGCTTAACCGTTAAAGATCTTGAACCCATGATAGGTAAAAGCAATCGTGTTTATGAAATCCTAAACCATAAGCGATCACTTACGCTAAAAATGATTTGGAAACTTCATGAAGGGTTAGGTATTCCAGCAGAGTCGCTGATCAAGCCACCGCAAGTTCGCGCTTTATAGTGCTGCGACTCAAAATTAGTTTGTTATGAATGACGCTCGCTACCCAAACATTTCTGCTATTGATAACAGGCTAGCTGAGCTTGAAAACGAAAAGCAGCAGCTTCTCGTATTAAGAGAGGCTTTGCGTAGCGCTCAAATCGAGCGTTCAGTACAGACATTCACGCCAGAACAAAAGGTCGCCTTATTCAGACAACGATTTCGTGGAAGAGAGGATATCTTTGCAAATCGTTGGCAAAATCAACAGGGCCGCAGTGGCTATTCCGTAGCCTGTGATAATGAGTGGGTAAACGGGGTTTGCAACAAACCCCGCATTAAATGCCAAGACTGTTCACACCGAAAGTTTAGCGAACTAGACGAGCGCATTATTTACAGGCACCTTACCGGTCATCAAGTGGTGGGGCTGTATCCCTTACTGAAAGATAATACGTGCTATTTGTTGGCAGCCGATTTTGACAAAGGCTGTTGGCAAGAAGAAGTCAAAGCAATGTCTAAAGCCTGCCAAGAGTTTGATATTCCGCACGCGATAGAAATCTCGCGCTCTGGCAACGGGGCGCACTTATGGATATTTTTTAAAACCAATATCCCAGCGAACCAAGCTCGGGCACTGGGTTTCGCTTTGCTTGATAAAGCCATGGAAATATTTCCAAATCTATCGTTTGACTCCTATGACAGGCTCTTTCCTAACCAAGATGTCCTTCCTGAAGGCGGGTTTGGCAATCTCATTGCGCTACCACTTCAAAAGGAGGCTCGCCTTTCAGGTCGTAGTTGCTTTGTTGACAGTGATTTGAATGCCATCGATGATCAATGGAGGCACCTTGCTGAGCTTAAAACGCTCACTCAGTCGAGTATTGATCAACTCATAACAACCATTGCACCCGATACCCTATTACTGTCCGAACAAGGGCTAACAGATAACCGCCCACCTTGGGAAATCACAGCCAAAGCCGCACCAATAAAATTAGAGTCTTTGCCGAAAAACGTGACCATTACCTTGGCCAACCATATCTACTTTTTGATGAGCGAGTTACCTGGACCACTACTGGCAGGACTAAAGCGATTAGCGAGTTTTTCTAATCCTGTGTTTTTTAAAACACAAGCGTTGCGCTTTTCAACCCATGGCATTCCGAGGTTTATTTCCTGTGCTCGTATTGAAAACGGTTATCTAGCACTACCGCGAGGCTGTCTCGATGACGCGATTGCTTTGCTACAAGAGCACAGTATTTCGCCACTGTTTGACGATAAGCGTGAAACCGGCAAACCATTATTAAAACTTACCCCCGAGTTCACTTTGCGAAAAAACCAGCGAGACGCAGTGGCCGCAATAACCAAACATGACTTCGGTATTTTGCATGCGCCGACCGCATTTGGAAAAACGGTTACAGCCATTGGTATGATCGTAAAACGCAAAGTAAATACCCTAATACTGGTTCATAGCCGGCAACTGCTCGAACAATGGCAAGAGCGATTACGCACGTTCCTACCCGAAGTAATCATTGGCAGTATAGGCGGGGGTAAAAGAAAGCCGAGTGGCATTATCGACATTGCCACCTACCAAAGCTTGGTTAATAAAAAAGACAACTCCATCACGCCTCTCATTCAAGACTACGGCCACATTATTGTTGATGAATGCCACCATCTGTCTGCGCCAAGGTTTGAAATGGTACTCAACGAGGTAAGAGCAAAATATGTATTGGGCCTAACAGCAACACCAGAGCGACAAGATGGCCATCAAAAGATCATTTTTATGGCGGCAGGGCCAATTCGCTACAAAGTGAAACAAAGCCCTGATGAGCAATTTACTCAAACCGTGATGATTCATCAGCTCTACGATATACCGCCAGCTGCGCTAATAAAAACAGATGAGCGCCCAAAAATAAGCGATGCCTACCGCTGGCTCGTCGATAACCAACAGCGCACGTCAAAAATCGTCTCAGACGCCTCTCAGTGTGTTCAAAATGGCGGACATCCGTTAGTCCTTACAGAGCGTAGAGAGCACACAGAGTACATACACTCACGACTTACCGAGATGGGTATAAGCACTGTCGTACTTAAAGGCGCCATGAAAGCTGCGGAACGCAAGAACGCTGACAATCATCTTCAATCGGCTCAAGTTGTCGTCGCAACAGGAAAATATGTAGGCGAAGGATTTGACCTGCCAAGACTGGATACGTTGTTTTTGGCCATGCCCATCGCATGGAAAGGTACATTGGCCCAATATGCCGGTCGTATTCATCGTGAATCGGAAGGAAAAACACAAGTCACCATTCACGACTATGTGGACTGCGCTCTGCCTATGCTGCAACGCATGTTTAAAAAACGTGAGAAAAGCTACAAAGCAATGGGGTACGCCCTCGAGTACTTTGATGGTAACAGTAACCAGCAACCTGCACTCAAGTTGGAAGACGCCTCTCCATCAAATCCCAAGTCAAATTAGCAAGCCGCTCTTCGTTGAACACTTCCTCATACTTTTATACCCATACGCCAAAACCACTATCCGTTTGGCTTTTGGATCGAAACGCCAAACGGGGAAATTAGCCCATTTGCGCTCCGGCATCGGCACTGAGATCAATCACGCGCACTTGCTGGCCGGCTTTTACACGCTTGCCGATACTGGCCAGATGGCTTTCGAGCGTCACTTCGCCAGTGGATAAAAACACCAAACGCCAACGGGCGGGTAAACGCATTTCACCGTATTTGCCTGCTCGAGTTTTACCTTGGCCATTGGCAAGCATATAAGCGACATCGCCCGCCTCTTTTGGGTCAACTTCGCCCATTTCATCGAGCGCCAGTAAGGCATCGTTATGGGCTAACGCAGTGCCTTCTAAACCGTTGGCCGTGGCACGCCAACTGTGGCGCAGCTGATTAGGCTCGCCCCACACCGATAATGCCGGATACAGCGCTGCAGTTTTACCGGTACTGCTAGCACCGTAGAGGTGTAAACCAAAACCATCCACCCCACACATATGCAACAAAGGCGCAGCCAGTGCAGCGCAAACACTAACGATTAATAGCGGGTTATCCAGACAATAACGGCCAACGTGCTGCCGCCAACTGTCGCTACTGCCTTGTTGAATAAAGCCTTCTATCGGGTGCATGGTTTGCAGCACCATGCGCGGGTTGTTGCTGTGTTCGCTTGGGTAAAAGGTGAGGCGCGGATGCACATAAGCGTGGTGATGCAAGCCAATGCAGTTCACGCTAATGGCCTTTTGCGTGGCCAGTTCACCCATTTGTTGAATAAACAGGGAGAGCAACTGCCGCGCTTTGACACTGTTACTTAGCCGCATGCCTCTGCTGAGTAATATCCGGCGGTACTCGCTGCCGTCTCCGGCCAATAGTTCTGCGGGCATGGCCCAGTAGCGATGGCGATTGTCATCGTCTAACCAGTGCAATAAATAGCCGTAGTTATCCCCTTGCGGATCGCGAGTACGGGCGGCCACTTGCAGCCAAGAGCAGATTTTAACGGGGCTATCTTGCCCAGCCGGTTGCATCACCAGCCAGTTTTGCGCGTTATAGGCAAAACCAGCCGGTAATGTTGGTGCGTTGCTATGCATATCACTGGCAGGTAACGGGGTTGATGCTGATGGTTTATCCACGGCCATAAGCAGCACCGATACGGCGGGTTTCAATCCACTGGTCGATATCGCTTTCTAACCAGCCCACGGCACGCGCACCAATACGAATGGAACGGGGGAATTCTCCGTTGGCCATCAAGGCATAAATGGTGCTACGGCCAAAGCCGGTTTTGGCCTTGACCTCTGGCAAGCGCAAAATCCGCTGCTGACGCGCTGGGTGTGCTGAGTTTGTGGGTGATTGTGTCGTTGGGTTCATCGTTTCTATTTTTTCCAAAATAAGCCTCACTGATCTGTTAAGTTCTCTTAGGAGTTTGCCCCGCTATTATTAAAGAGTTAAACGGACGCAGTAGGCAGATAAATGCCCAGATCGTGCAGCTTTCTGAGGGTATAGGTAGCTAGCTGCCCCAGAATTGACATAATGTCCCAAGTCATAAATACCCTGTGGGCAGGGTTAGCGTATTGCTAAGTGGCGTGAATTAAGGCTTTGCCCAGACTGCCCCAGAAGCCCAAAGAATAGCGTACTGCTTTGAAGCGCCCTACTCATACCCCTGTATCGGTGAGTCGTTTGGATTAAGAGTTTATATGTCGAGTGTATCGACATATAAAAAACTTATGTCGAAAAAACAGTAAAAAATCGACATGACCTGTTCAGATCTTGGCTCACTTTACTTCGAGAGATGGCAATTTATTTCTTTACAACTTGAAGATAAAAGTGAAACTATAATTTCACTAAATTAAGATTTAAGAAAATATAGTTTCATTATGGATACTGTCGAGCCAAAATCAAAACGCACTGCGGTCATATTCCCTAGACAAAGGAAGATGTTAAACATCTTGGGAGAAAACTTAACATTGGCGATGAAGAGACGCGGCATTACTCAAGAAATGATGCATAGTAGGACAGGGATTTCTAAGCCAACACTGCGTAAAATATCAAAAGGTGATCCTTCCGTTTCACTTGGTCACTACGTTAAGGTTTTGGCAGTCCTCGGCTTGTTAGACGACCTAACCAAGGTCGCCCGTGATGACGAGCTAGGAAGAAAGCTGCAAGACATCCAATTACTGAATAAAAAATAAGTGCAGCAGTAGCCTATATCCACATGACTAAAACTTGGCCAGCAAGGTCAGCTTCAGAGAAGAAAGATAGCTATTAAGGTGCTGATTTATACTCAACCAGAACCCGTTTACACTTTTATGCGCAGAAAAATGCAAAATTCCTCACTTTTCTGCGCATAAAAGTGTGCAATGCAAGTTGAGTCCTCTATGCGTTTTACCGAACGGGGGAATGCAGAGGTTGGAGGTCTACACAAAGTGACTTTATGGGTAACAATCTGTAGACCTGAATGCGGTATTCAAGCTTTCAACAAATCAAAACTGAACGATATTTTTTGCTAACAACATTTGACCTGTCTATAACTTCATAGTTTATCGTCATTCGTGTTCTGGTCTGTTTGAGCCAGCCGCGCCATTATTAAAAAGAACGGAAAGGACGTTTTATCTGTGTATCGCATTTCTGAGTTAGCTGAAAAAGTCGGGCTGTCACGGTCAACCTTGCTCTACTACGAGAAGCTAGGTTTGTTGCAGGGTGTTCGCCAAACCAACGGCTATCGACTGTATTCAGATAAAGATGTTCAGCAGTTGCGCTTGTTGCAACAACTGCAAGTGGGCGGTTTAACACTTAAGGAATGTAAATCCTTTTTGGACAGCAAGGTGCAGCGCTCTGTACTTGAAAAGCGCTTGCAGCAGCTGAACGAAGACATCGCTAAAAAGCAACAAGCTCGCGCGTTACTTGCCGTCATGCTTGGTGAAGGTTCGCTGCGTCTTTGGCACCAACAGACCGATAAATTAGCACCAGATGCCCATCTGGAGTGGTTAAAGCAGCAAGGCTTTAATGAACAACAAGCCCTGCATTTGAAATGGTTATCAAAAGATATGAACAAACACGATCAATACATGGCCGATTTTATGACGGTATTCCAACGCTTAGAACGCTGGGGGCCGAGTTCTGATGCCGATACACTAAAAGCATTGTCCACACTGCCAACAATACCTACCAAGATCATTGATATTGGCTGCGGCAAAGGCTTTTCAACCCGGTTATTGGCAAAGCACACCCAAGCCGAGATTGTGGCAGTGGATAACGAGCAAAGTGCGCTGGATGAACTCGGTGAACGCCTCACTGAGCAGAGGTTAGATACCCGCGTTACCTTAAGCTGCGCCAACATGACGGATCTGCCTTTTCCACCTGAAAGCTTTGATTGCATCTGGTCAGAAGGCTCAGCTTACATAATGGGGGTTGAGCAAGCGTTAACCCAGTGGCGTAAACTACTGACTAATCGTGGCTATATGGTCGTCAGTGATTTGATCTGGTTAACCGATAACCCAAGCCAAGAGGCGGTCGCATTCTGGGAAGGTGAATACCCAGATATGCAAACCATCGAAAAACGCTTAGGCCAAATGCGCCAAGCAGGCTTTGAAGTGATTGATCATTTCACCTTAAGGGAACAAGCATGGCACGATTACTATCAGCCACTCAAAGCGCGAGTGGCAGAAGTAAAAGCAAGCATGCCAAATTCAAACGCCATCGCAGATATCGAGCGAGAAATTGCGATTTATGAACGCTACCTAGGCGAGTTTGGGTACCACATGTTTGTGCTACGCAAAGGGGCGTAACGGAACGCCCTATAAAAGTAGACTTTTGAGACGATTTAACAGCGCTTTCCGGCTATTATTCGCCACAACAAAGCGCTTAAAACGTTGTTCAAACACCGCTTCATCCGCTTTGAACTGATAGGCCTCAAACAGCTGATACAAATAGTGTGATGCCGCATCATAACCACTGGCGCAAGTGCGATCCGCTTGCTCTTGTGCTTGCTGCCAGTAGTGCTCACGCCGATTGTAAACATCCGTCAACGCTTTTTCTTTTTCTGCTTTTTCAATAGCCATTTTCTTTGCGAGTGCTGCGGCTTGCTCTTGCTGTAATTGGCTTTGGGCTTGCTCAATGAAAGGGGAAATTACTTCGGGGGTTAACCAATACTGATAGATTTCGTCTATGTTGGCAGGTTCTTTTCGCGTCAGCGCTAAGGCTTGGTGGCGAGTTAGCTGGCCTTGCTCAAACAGCGCGCGTAATAGCGTGTCTTTCTCAACTTCCGTGAGATTGTTTAGCCACGTATCAAACTGAAACTGGGCTTGTTTGGCTTGATGGCTGGGTTGTGCGTTCAGCACCATGGCGAGTGCCTTAACCAATGCTAAGGGAATATCATACAGCGCTGCAAACGCCTGCACTTCTTCATTAAGGTGCTCAAAATCGAATTGAATTAACGGCACTCGCTCAACGTCATCATTAAAATCAAACATTTTTAGCCACATAAAGTAGACAAGGCGCCAATCCCCTTGCATTAATCGGCTGCGTAACCCAGCTAAATGCTGGAAAAATTGGTCGGCATGCTCATCGTCAAAATATTCGTCATACTCCTCAAGGGAAAAAATCAGCAACTGCCACTCATCGTTTTCGTGAATATGAAGCCCATCACTTGAAAAGCAAAGTAAAGCGTCAGGGAGCGTTCCTGCTGGTAGCTTGATGTAGGCATCGATTGAGCCCCAATCGGCATAGTAAAAACCGATATCAAAGTATTTTAACATCAGCTCAAAAGGCTCTGCCTTTAAGTCACTGTAGGTGTAATACACCTGAAAGGACGTAGCGCTGATCTCGGCACGGCTTGAAATGGCCCTGAGTGCTTGACGTGCTTTAGCATCTAAATACCCATCCAGACGCTCAAATTTATAGTATTGATATTCGCTCACGATGACCTTGCTATGTATTTATTGTGAATTGAAAAGTTTGTTTCAATAAAGGCAGTACCTGTACCGTCCTACCAACAGATTCCGTGTTTAAAAAACTTCTTGGATCAAGGGTCACAAATCCCCAAAACTGTAAAAATCGCTCAATAAACCGTGATTCGATGAGTATGCTTAAGTTTCTTTCCGGCGAGAAGTAATCATCTACTGGGAAACCCTGTAGTAAATCTGGGAAAGCCACTTTCACCTCTTCAACCAGCAGATCTACACTACTGTGGCTTTGAATACGCCACAGCATAAACAGCCAAAAGGTTCGCAAGTCGGCATCAAACTCAAAACCGTCCAAATAGCCCCAGTTATATTTGCTGATGGCGGCCTCTAACATAGGTTTAAAAAATGCTTGTATACCTAACACCTGATACTGCTTTTGCGCTGATTTTTTCACATGGTAGCGGCCGCTACGTCGATAAATAATACCGCTAATTTCGGCAAGCACTCGGGTGTAGTGCAAAGCATTAAACTTGTCTTCGTTGCTGCCCGCAAACTCGCTGATACTAATGTTACGTTCGAATTGAGCAACGGGAAATTCGGGCAATAACTCACTGGCCTGTTTGACTAATTTAGTCGGTAAGTTGCCTTTAGTTGTGGCTTTGAAGGAGCCTTCTTGCGCCATGGCATCATCAAGAATGAGCGCTAGATAACGAATCACAGGGCTGGCAGAAAGAGAGTCGGGAGTGCTGATTGTCACCCACTGTAATTGATCAAAAGGCGCATAAAGCCAATTGGCCATTTGCGTTGACGTCACGCCACAAAAATCGGGATGAGGCTGATTATTGCGATCTTGCACTTTGTGTTGCAATGCGGCATTGAGTTCATCAAGGCTCAAATTTGGGTTCATTGCCAGCATGGTTTCAACATCATCGAAAACTTGGGCATGTTGCTTGGAAACGCTGCTCATACAACAACGTTTAAATTTTTTACCACTGCCACAATGGCAAGGATCGTTTCGGCCGAGCTTCATTGTTGTCCCTTCTTATTGTTGTAGAAAAAGCGCTGCATTTTCCTGTTTGCGCTGATCCAATGTCTTAGCAATTGCAGATACGGTTGTTTTACTGATCCCTTGCTGCTGTGCCAGATACGTAAATTGGCTGATGGCTTCTGCGACTTCTTCAATGACTTGCCTTGCATCATGCCAATTCGAAAAGCCAGCACTGGTAGCAAGTTTTTGCATCACCTTAAGCGGTGGCGCTTTGCCATAACCGCCGAATGCAGTGGCGTGTTCGTTGAATGGATGGGGGCTGTAAGTAACATCGTAAAAAGGGGCAGGGTTCCATTGACCGTCATCCGCTTGCAAAAACGCCCAGTTTTTACTGTGGTCGTCTTGATTAGACGACAGCAGATTAAAAATGGCGCGGCGAAATTGCAGTTGTCCAGCCGCTGGCGATTTACACAACTGACGGCTGGCTTTGATTAAATCAATGTAATCTAAACTTGGCGTTCGAAAGTCTGCATCCAGCAGCCCGCAAGCGCTGTGCATATGCAATCGACCTGCACTGCGCTTGCTGCCTAAGTCGGCCTGTTCAGTGACATAATCAAAACGCTTAAGCGCCAACCAGGCAGACGCACCGCTGGTAGGTGGTGCTTCAATGAGTTGCCATTGTGGCGGTTGACACTTAGCAACTTCTGCCATTTGTAAATAAACCGCCTCACACAAACCTTCTTCATGGCCGAGCGCGAGATTTTTAGAGGTAAACTTAACCAGCCAAGCCTCATCTCCAGGCTGAGCGAAGGTTCGACAATGTTGAGTTTCCCCAGCAGGCATATAAATCTGCGCCTTGGGCCTTGCTCCCCCCGAACTACCTCCGGCGACTAATGCGGCCAACACCTGTTGCGTATGCCCATCTAACTCATCGTGATTATCATCCATATAATCTGACATCGAAGCATCGAACAGCGTTTGTGCTTCTAAGCCTAACGTCGCTAAATCAATATCCGCGTGCGTGGTGGCTGAAAACTCAGACACCGGAGAAAAAGACAATGCTCCCATGCCTTTATCACCGACAAAGGCCAGTCTATCCATCGCCGTTAATTGATTAGGCAGGATGCCTTGTTGCCGGAAAATACGATCTTGTAACAGCATGCCCCAGCCATCGGGCAAACAATCTCCAAATACGCCATGTACACCTTGGTGTGGCTGCTTAGGTGCGACTTGAACTTGCGCGTTCGCATGCAAGGTAAAAGGAGATAAGTTGCCAAACTGCTGCAAATAGCTGTCTGCATACTGAAAAAAAACGCCTTGCCGATTCTGCGCCAAGACCCCTACAGCAACCTGCTCACCTGAGCTTAACGTACGAGTTACGGCGAGTTTTTGAATGGGGTTAAAACTCATCTTTTAACACCTCATCAATACTCGTGGGTATAGCAGCGCGTTCTTTGCTAGGTTGCGTGAGCTCGTACAAACGCCCAAGCGAGTCGAGGGTCTGCCATAGCAACAGCAATTGGCGAAATGAAATTTGCCCGGTCAGCTCAAATTTCTTAATGGTGGCCGCAGGTACGCAGCTTCGCTCAGCAAGCGCCGCTCGTGACAGCTTTGCCTGCTTTCGTAACTCACGTAAATAAGCCGCATAGGCGTGGCTTACATCGGTATCATCAAGTAAGGTAAATTTCATCCGCAAAAGCCAAATGGATACAGTCATATCCATTATAGCGAAATAAAACAGAAAGTGGATATTATTGTATCCATTATTAAATAAGGTGTTGAAAAAATTACTCGATAAAGCCCTTCAAAACTGCTATGTTTTAGCTCTAACAGCAGCATAAAAACGACACTGTTTTTCCATTGCTAACCACTAAGATTTAGTAAAAGCCATAGGCAAGTGGTGGGCAAACAGGCATTTTTGAGCGGTTTCTTTTCGATAACTCATTGAGTTTGTTAGGATCTAGTCCGCTGCTCAATGAGCAGATCCAAAATATTGAATAGTTTTCAGCTAAGTATGGCACATTCATAACTTATCAAAACCCGAGCTTAGCTCGGGTTTTTAGTAATACCACTAATGATACTTTGAGTATTGTTACCAAGTATCTTCACCTAAGGTTAAAGCGGCATCTTAAATCGTACTTTATTTTAGACATTAAAAAGCCCGAGACTAAGCTCGGGCTTTTTGGTAATAATTAGCTAGGCTAATAATTACGCTACGATAGTTGCTACAACACCAGCACCTACAGTACGACCACCTTCACGGATAGCAAAACGAAGACCTTCATCCATCGCGATTGGTGCGATTAGAGTTACTGTCATCTTGATGTTATCACCAGGCATTACCATTTCTACGCCTTCTGGTAACTGTACGTCACCAGTTACGTCAGTTGTACGGAAGTAGAACTGTGGACGGTAACCTTTGAAGAATGGAGTATGACGACCACCTTCATCTTTAGAAAGTACGTATACTTCTGAAGTGAATGTAGTATGTGGGTTGATTGAACCAGGCTTAGCTAGTACTTGACCACGTTCAACGTCTTCACGCTTAGTACCACGTAGAAGTGCGCCGATGTTTTCGCCAGCACGACCTTCGTCAAGAAGCTTACGGAACATTT
>NZ_JASDCB010000084.1:0-15561 GCF_030408135.1 Pseudoalteromonas sp. APC 3691
AGGGATAGCCACGCGGTATGAAAAGCTTGAACGAAATTATCATTCAATGCTCGCTTTAGCATTTACTATGATGTGGCTACCAATGTGGGCTGATTGATATATGTACTACAAAGATCAACAGCCCCTAGTTTAATTCTTAAATACGAGGTTATTACTATGAAGCATTTTTCAACTCTTGCCACTGTGGCAATATTATCTATTGCTTTTTCAGCTAATGTAGCTGCTCGAGGCGGTGACAATCCTCCTGAAAAACCTGACTTTTCAACTATTGATACTGATGGTGATGGCGTAATTAGCTTTGAAGAGTTTAGTGCTAAAAAACCGCCGCACGGTGATGCACAAACAATTTTTGATTCTATAGATGCCGATGGTAATGGCGAAATTACTGAACAAGAGCTTAGCGATCATAAACCACCTCGCCGTGAACGTTGAAAGGATACTAAAATGATTAATAATATTGGCAGCAGCTCTGCGAGTTTTATGCCGCAACAAAGTAGTCAAGCTGCAAAATTAACAACAGAGCAAAGCGATTTTGTTAAAGAAACGCTTGCACAGTTTGATGCAGAAAACTTAACTAGCGACGATGCGCAAAGTATTCAAGCGGCATTTAAAGAACAAGGTATTGAACCAACAAAAGAGCTTGCTGATTTAATGGGCGAACTCGAGTTTGATGCTAAAAGCATTGGTGATGCAGGAAGAGCTGAAGGTCAAAGACCGCCGCCACCGCCACAAAACTCATTAGAATCAGTCGATACAGACGAGGTAGTGAGCTACTTAGATGAGCTCTTAACTGAGTATTCAAACCAGTTGTCTGATGAAGATAAAGAATCAATCCTTGCATCAGTGCAAGAGAAGTTTGGTTTAAGTGAAGGCGATTCACTGCTAAATGTAACTGCTTAGGTGTTATTACTTAGAGTAAAGCTGACTGTTACTCGAAAGTCTTAAGTCCAAAGCCCAACGGTTAATTCTGTTGGGCTTTTTTATTGGCTTAATTTAATCGTGTTTCTATTTTGCTGGTGCCATCTTCTTCGGTAAATTTAAATACAAAATCTTTTTTACCGTCTTGGTTTATATCTACCAGAAGAATATCTTTATTATTTTTAGGCAGCGTTAGCTTTAATTTTTTGCGTTTATCATTTAGCAGTGAGTCTTGCTCTCCATAATAAATATACAGCGTTTTTTTACTGTATTTGTATACCGCATCAATATAGCTGTCGCCGTTAATGTCACCTAAATAGAGAGCCGGTTCTGATTCATCCCCACTTCCATTTCTAAATCAAGTTCAATACTCGATTTATTGGCAAATGAGCCGTCGGGTTGCTGCTTATAAAGATTCATTTCTAAATCTACATCAGTACTGCCACCGCCTAATGCCATAGATGCGATAGTACCTAAGCCAATATCTAAGTCCATTTTTTGTAAATCAATTAAGCCATCATTATTAAAATCAGTTTTGAGCAATAACTCACTAGGGCCCTGTGTTTCAAATAAGGTAATGGGTGTATTAGTAAAACCTTTAGCACTCCCTAGGTACAAAGTATGTGCTATTTTTATATCTAGCGAGTCCATACCTTGTGTAGGCTTAAACTGTCTGGTTGTAAAATCTAGAAATCCGTCGTTATTAATATCAATAATTTGCTTTATTTTGCGGGTCTCGCCATTGCTTAGCTCGCCGAGCTCAATGCTAAAATCAATTGAGGTAAGCTTTTGCTCAAAGCCCTCTGAATTAGCAAGTAGTACATCTGCTCCAAAGTCATTTGAAAAAACCAGGTCGTTTAATCCGTCGTGGTTAAAATCGATAACGACAGGTTTATTGTTAATATTAACTTCTAAAGAAAGCCCTTTTCCTGAAAAGCGGCCTTCATACTTAGGCGTTTGCTTAAATTGGTTAGGCTTAAAGCTGCCATCTTTATTTTGAATGTATAAAGTACTGCTTGCTAACCCTGGAATGAAAATATCGCTTAGACCGTCATTGTTAGCATCGAAAACAAAGTCTACTTTTTCAAATTTATCTATTTTTAATTGATTAAGAACCGACTCATAATTAAACAACAATGTTGGTTTACCTGTTTGGGCTTTATATACGCCATCACTTGTTAGTACGAGTGCTTGTTTATCGGTGATGTTAGCAAGTGTTGCCACATCAAACCCGATGGCGTTTTTTGGTAAAGCAAGTTCACTACTAAGTGTAAGTAAATTGATGGCTTCTAATTGTTTTGATTCTTTATTATATGCAAATAAAATCTCTGAATCGGTTGATACTAATTCATCCGTTGTTTTTAATGCCATTGTTTGAGCTATAACGCTTATGGGGGTAAGTAAAGTGATGAGTGAATAGCAAAGTGGTTTTATCATGCAAATTCCTTTTTTATATTTAGTTGTATCGTTAAAGTTTTTATTATTTAAGCAGCGTCAGTGCATAATTTTGCCTACTATCCAGCGTTGGGGCTTTTTCGTTTAAACGTAATATACATATGTAAGTTGGATTATATTTAGCCTACGCTAATTACTATGTACTGGGTGTAAGCAATTGTAAGATTATGTTTTAGGGAGGGGCTGTTGACCTTTAAGGATTGAAACTTGTTCAATCTAAGGACGATTTAATCGCGGCGCGAGGTTTGTAACCTAGTAACAAAGAGTCAATCTCCCTAGGCAGAACCCTTCGGACAGCGCATGTTTGGCATTTATGCTACGTCATCAACTGGTTATGGGGGTAACCACACTTCATCGGCTCTACCTTGCTTAAATACCAAACAGTCTACTGCAAATTAAACCTCAAAAAATAAACAGGCCCTAATAAGAAAGGTTGCGCATAACTCATATGGTAGCTAAGCGCTTTTAGAAGTGTTTGGTTATTAACTACATTGCTTATTTTGCTCATTTAAATAAGCATCTACAAAACCTACTTCCATCGGTTTTGAAAAGTAATAACCTTGTAGGTGAGATACACCAATTTTAGTGAGTGTGTTTGCTTGCTCAATAGTTTCAACGCCTTCTGCAACAACAGTAAAATCTAAAGTAGAGGCCATTTGTACAATTGCATGAATAATACTTAACCCTCTTTTATCCATATTTTGAATAAAGCTTCTGTCTATTTTTACTATATCTACACCAATATCAAGCATGCTTGATAGTGATGAGTAGCCTGTACCAAAATCATCAATTGAAATACAAAAGCCTTGTTTTTGTAGTGCTTTAACGGCTGTCAAAAATGTGAGTTTATCCTCGGCAAATACTGACTCAGTAATTTCTATGTGTAGGTTTTTAGGTTCTACCTGGTGGCGATTTACTATTTTTAATACCTTAGATACAAAATCAGGATCTTGTAGCTGAATAACCGATACGTTTACGCTTATAGCAATTTGTGGTTGTAAGTGACTTAATTTTGTTGCTTGTATACATGCCTGTTCTATTACCCAAATACCTAACTCGGTTATTAAACCGTATTGCTCGGCAATAGCTATAAATTCAACAGGGAAAATATTTTCACCATCTAGTTGCCAGCGTAATAATGATTCAAAAGAGGTTACTTTTGAGGTTTTGCTATCAACAATTGGTTGAAATACTAGCCTTAAACTATTTTCTTCTATGGCACTGGCTAGGCGTTGACTCAAAAGATACTCCCTTTCTTGTATTAATTTGAGTGAATCGTTATAAATATTGATATTACCTTTCGCGATGCGTTTTTGGTGATACATTGCAGTATCAGCAGAGCGAATTAAAGTATTAAAATCACTCCCGTGCTCAGGATACATGGCAATACCAATAGTTGCAGATACCCATTTTTGATATTTATATGTTTCATGCTCGGCACCAATGCTTTGAAGTACTTTATCTGCAAACTCGATAAGCTCAGCTTGTTTTTGATACGTTGCTAAAATTAAAAACTCATCCCCGCCCCATCGGCATTTAAATAGCTGTTGATTGCATACATTACTAATTCTTCGTGCTATTTCTTTTAATACTTTATCGCCTACTTTATGACCCAACGAATCATTTATTTGTTTAAACCCATCTAAATCTACAAATAATAAAGCAAAGGGTTCTTGAGGGTTGTCTGCTAGTTGTCTGTTTGCATTTTTTAAAAATGCGGTTCGGTTTAATAGATTTGTAAGTGGATCGGTATTCGATAAACGGTAAATTTCTTCTGTGCGTTGCTCAACCTTGTTTTCCATTTCATTAAGCAGCTCTCTGTTTTGGTTTTTGAGCTTGATTGCGCTGTGTGTAAATGTGGCTGATTTGTACGATGAAGCCACCATAATAGCAGTAAATGCTAGGCCTAAAATACCGAGGACAGAGTTGTAGTTTTCGTTAGAAAAGGTTAATAAAAAAGAGTAGGGCGCCAATAAAATAATGCTATAGAGTACAGCGGTTACTCGACTTCCTGAAAGCAGATTTGCAGAGCCTCCTGCAAGCGCTGATAAAATAGCAATGGTCGTAGTAACTTCCACCGTAGATGAAGTGCTGTGAAACCAAAGAGCATAGCCACACCAAGATACGGCTGTTGATATACAACCAATAGCAAAGCGATTTAAATAACAATGTGTATTGTAAGGTTGGCTAGAATTTTGATCTTTAAAAAAAAGACCCAAATCAATAATTCGTAAAGTAAGTACGCACATCATTATGCCTAACCATACTATTTTATCGTGGTTTGCTTCCTCATTATTTATATCAAAAGCAAATACCAAAGCAACGCTGACTAATACAGAGACTGCAATTCCGGAAATAGCATTTGAGTATAAAATTTTGAGCGCTTCTTTTCGCTCATTATTACTTAAATTGTTATATGGCACTAATTAAAACCTTTTTCAAAAACAACCCCTAGGGAATTAAGTAAACCATTTAGCAAATTCCACCAATGCAATACTGGTAATACAAAGAGCTTAATAAGCTTTTACGCAGCTAAATAAAACTTTAATGTAAAAGTAAATATAGTTTACGGAAGGGATAAAAAAAGTTTAAAAAGTAAAAAGGCTCAAAATAAATATTTATTTTGAGCCTTAAAATTATCAAGCAGGTTAAAGTGTTAACGACTTTACTTGCTGTTTAGTAGATTTAGCCTTCGAAATCACTATCGTTATGGCGCTCTGCCATTTGATCTTCTTCAGGGCCCCATGTGCGATTTACGCGGCGGCCGCGCTTTACAGCAGGGCGATCAGCAACTTGTTTTGCCCAACGAACAACATGAGTGTATGAGGCAACATCTAAAAATTCAGCTGCGTCATATAAGTCGCCTAAAACAAGCGAGCCATACCAGGGCCAAATTGCAATATCGGCAATTGAGTATTCATCACCCGCCATGTATTCATTTTCGCTTAAATGACGATTTAACACGTCAAGTTGGCGTTTAGTTTCCATAGTAAAACGATCAATAGGGTATTGCATTTTACTTGGTGCGTAACTATAAAAGTGACCAAACCCACCACCTAAGTATGGCGCTGAGCCCATTTGCCAAAATAGCCAGTTACGACACTCTGTTTTAGCTTTTAAATCCTTAGGGATGAGTACATCAAATTTTTCAGCCAAATACTGTAAAATAGAACCTGATTCAAAGATGCGAGTAGGTGGTGTGGTTGAATGATCCATTAGCGCTGGGATTTTTGAGTTTGGATTAATATCAACAAAGTCAGATCCAAACTGATCGCCATCACCTATGTTTATTAAATATGCGTCATAGTCTGCATCGGTGCAACCAAGCTGTAAAAGCTCTTCAAACATGATTGTAGCTTTTTGGCCATTTGGCGTAGCAAGAGAATAAAGCTGAAATGCGTGCTCGCCAATAGGTAGAGTTTTGTCATGAGTCGCGCCTGCAATTGGGCGGTTAATGCTGGCAAATTTACCGCCACTTTCACTTTCCCACGTCCATACTTTCGGTGGCGTGTATTCGTTTTGATCACTCATAAATAACCTCAATGTTAAATGGAAATGTTTAATACTTACTCATAAATGTGGCCATAAAAAATTAATTAAAGGCCCTAAATATTTAATTTACCGACCTTTTAATTTATCGGCTTTTGCTAATCTATAACCTAAAAACAACCCGCTTAGCGCTCCAAATAAATGGCTTTCAAACGATACATGATAGCGCTGAGGTAAAACACCCCATATAAAACCGCTATAAAGTATAGCCACTACAACTGCAATTATAATTGATTTTAATGAGCGTCTTACTAAGCCGTAGCATAGAATAAAGCCCCATAAACCATATATAACACCGCTTAAACCAACATGTATGTTACTGCGCCCAAATGCCCAAACTAAAAGTCCACCGACTAGAGCGGTAAAAATAAATACGTTATAAAAACGTTTTACGCTGTACTGGCAAATTAGCCAACTTAATACTACAAATGGGATCATATTACTGGCAAAGTGCCACCAGCTACCATGTAAAAAAGGTGCGCATAGTATGCCAATTAATCCTTGGATACTGCGTGGATATATGCCTAAACCATTAAGATTTATGCCAGGTAGACTATTGATCACTTGTAGTACGGAGCAAATAACAACAATACTAAATATTGCGAAACGGGTACTAGTTAGTAATGACAGTGTGGTTGGCTTGGTTGCCATATAATCGCCCTAATTGACTTTAAGAGTTGCCAGTATAGGAATTGTATTTGCTAATGAAAAGCAATTAAAAAAGCACAGCATAAAATGCTGTGCTTAATTTTAATTATTACTCACTATTAACCTAATTTAGTTAATAGTTTTTTTGCAGCTAGTTCAGAGCTTGCTGGGTTTTGGCCGGTAATTACTAAACCGTCTTCTAGCGCTAATACACCCCAGTCGTCAGTTTTTTGATAATCACCACCTTTTTTAATTAGCTCGTCTTCAACTAAAAATGGCACGATATCGGTAAGTTGCACTGCAGCTTCTTCAGAGTTAGTAAAACCAGTTACTTTTTTACCCGCTACTAATGCATTGCCATCGGCATCTTTAACATTTAAAAATGCAGCACTTGCATGGCATACCGCAGCAACAGGTTTTTGCTCTTTTACAAAGCTTTCGATAAGTGAAATTGAATCTGTGTTGTCAACCAAGTCCCATAATGGACCGTGACCGCCTGGGTAAAATACAGCGTCAAAATCGCTAGATTTAACCTCACTCAACACTTTAGTGTTTGCCATTAATGTTTGCGCCGCGCTGTCTGCGTCGTAACGTTTTGTTGCATCTGTTTGAAAATCGGCAAGTGTACTTGTCGGATCAATGGGTGGTTGGCCGCCAGCTGGAGACGCTAATGTTACTTCAACGCCTGCATCAACAAATGCGTAATAAGGGGCTGCAAATTCTTCTACCCAAAAACCTGTTTTTTCGCCAGTGTTACCAAGTTCTGCGTGAGATGTAAGAACCATAAGTATTTTTTTAGACATTGAATATATTCCTTCTGATGATTTGAATTAGTTTATCTTGCTTACCAATTACTATATGCACTAACACTGCTTTAAACAACGATGATAAATTTAACTTTATTGATTTAATTATTGATACAATAAAAAGGTTGAATTTAAAACACACTACGGAGCATTTATGAAAGTGTCGTTTGAGCAGTTAAAGAGCATGGTTGTATTTGCACAAATTGTAGAGCAGGGCAGCTTAACCGCTGCTGCCAAACAGCTAGGGCTTACGCGAGCAGTTGCAAGTTATCATTTAAAAAAATTAGAAACGCAGCTTGAAGTTACTTTATTAAATCGCTCAACCCGTACCATGGCGCTCACTGAAGCAGGCATTGCTTATTATGAGCGTTGTAGAATAATTACCGAACAAGCTAATGCGGCTAATCAGCAAATAGAAAATATAAAGAGCGAGCCACAAGGTTTACTTAAAATTAGTTGCCCAGTAAATGTGGGAATGCAGTTAATTGTGCCTGCAATAAATACGTTTAAGCGCCAATACCCTAAAATTCAAATAGACTTACAGCTTACTGACGATGTGGTTGATATTATTAAAAATGGGTTTGATTTTGCAATTAGGGGCGTGGCACTGAGTGACTCCAACTTGCAGGCAACCAAGCTGACTACAATGAGCACTTGTATTTGTGGCGCGCCTGAATACTTTGCACATTTTGGTAAACCTAAAACGCCTTTAGAGCTAGCAGAGCACCAATGGGTCGTTTATCAATTGGGCAGTAAAACATTAACACTTCAAAAAGATGGCAAAAAACACGATATTACAATGCAAGGCGCCTTAAGCACCAATAATGCCGCTGCTCGTACTGCTTTTGTTGAAGCAGGGCATGGCATTGGGCGTATTCCGCTTTACGATGCGTGGCCAAAAGTGCAAGCTGGACTGCTTGAAATAATATTAGATGATTATAAAAGCAAAGATATTGAGCTTTACGGGGTATTTCCGCCAGGGGCTGCGGGCTCTAAAAAGCTACGATTGTTTATTGATTACTTAAAAGCATACTTTGTAAAACAGCATACCGCTTTAGGTATGCTGAAAAGTACTTAATGAGTAGTTTTTACAGCATTTATAAAGTTCGGCTAAATAATGCCACCGCTTGTTGATACATATTTATCGCAAGGGCTGCATCGTATCGCTCACCTTCATCACGCATAAAGGCATGCTGTGCGTTAACTTCCTGCCACTGGTAATTGATGCCTGTGCTTACGCATTGCTGGTATATTTTAGCGCGGCCTTCTTTTGGCACATGCGGGTCTTGTTTGCCCCATATAAAGTGAATTTCGCCTTGTATATCAGCCATACGCTCGAATGAGTTATTTCCAGGTTGCGCAGGTAATGTATTGCTGTGAATATCAGTTGCGTATAAACAAAAAGCCGCATTAATTTCAGGATTTAGTGCCGCTCTGTAAGCTAAGTGACCGCCAATACATACGCCCATTGCGCCGACGGAGCCTGTGCAATAGCTTTGTAATCTAATGAAGTCGATCATAGTTTGTGTGTCACTGTCGTGGTGCTCAAGTGGCTTTGCCCACTTGTCGGCATTGCCTTTGTCTTTACCTGTATCATCATAAGCAAGCACAGTGCCTATAGGGTTTAACTCATGAAACACTTCAGGCACTAACACTACAAAGCCATGGCTTGCTAAAATAGCTGCGCTGCGTGCGATGGGGGCAGTTTGCTGAAATATTTCAGAATAAAAAATGATAGCAGGGAACTGTCCTTGCGCTTGAGGGCGATATACAGTTGTTCGCATTAAACCTGTCGGTGTTGGCAAGTCAGCATTATGTTGTTGGATGATCATAAAAGCGCTCAGTTAAAAAGGTTTAGACTCTTTCTTTATGGTAACTGAGCGCAGCAGAATAAACGACCGCTGAAATGGTTTTTTAAATGCTGGCAGGCATTTTATTACAACTGGCGTAGTAACTTACCGTAGCCGGCCAATCTGAAAAAATACCCATTACCCCCACGTCCTTTGCGAGTACGTCGACTACTGTCATCATGTCGCCATCGTTATCTATAACATCAGCAATTGATTGATAGTAATAACCTCCACCTTCATTAAGCGGGCCCGAGCGCTCAAGGCTCCATGCAATAAGCTTTAAACCTGCTGCTTTTGCGTCAATAGCGTATTGCGATGGCACAATATTACTTTCGTTATCTATTGTTAGCATCATCCAAATTGGAGGAGCTAAAATTTTCACCCCATCAGCCACTAACTCATCCATACCCGGTTGCCATGTTTGTGGGTTACTTGGATCAAATCCGGCTTCACTGTCACGTCCATCTAGGTAAACGCTTTTATCTGCAAAGTCAGGGTTATTGTTAATCCAGTATTTTACGTCTTCAAGGTTAAATGATTGCGGATAAACTTTTGAGGCTGGCACACCCATTTGCGTGTACTCGTCTAGCATTTTTTGCGCATATTGTTCTTGTGTCATTCCATCAAATGGCATACTTACTTGTGGCGATTTTAGCTCTGGTGTCATTTTTACACCTAGCTCATTAAACAGTGCAATGCTTTGTTTATGGGTCATCAATGTGCCGTTGGTGGCATATAAATCAGTGCGCCAACTTGGTGTGCCATCCATGTAATCGGCTACGGTCGTTGCATTAGTGTTTGCACCATCCATTTTACCTTCAAGGGTTAAAAACTCCGCTAAGCTTATATCGCTGGTACAACATTTTGCAGAAGCGGCAATACCATTAGCAGGGTTGGCTGGTGTAAATGGCACACTGCATTTAGCTGCAAGTTCAGGAATGGCTAAAATATTAGTTGTGGTATGCAAATCGCATTGAGAGTGGCGACAAACAAGCTCTTTGTCGTTTGTAAATGTAACATCGCATTCAACAATGCCAGCGCCCATTCTAGCTGCAGCAATGTAGGCTTCTTTAGTGTGTTCTGGGTATTGCATTGATGCACCGCGATGACCAATAGAAAAATCGGTGCGGTAAAAAGGACCTTCGCTGCATGACTCTAATTTTGTTTTTAAAGCGCTGTCGCTCATATCATTGACTAAATAATACGGACGAGTGCCTAGTTGAATATCTGGCGCATCACCGTTTGGTACTTCTACAATAACAGGCGTCGGTACTTCAACAATCTCAACTTCGGTGTTGGTAACAACCACTTCTTTTTCTACTATTTCTACATCGTCGTCGCAGCCAGCAAGTGTGGCTAACAATATACAGCCTGTAAGTAAGGTAATACGTTTCATTGTTTATCCTTAAAAAGTAAAATTTGTACTACCTTAATTATTATTAATGACAATTTAGCTACAAGTTTATTAATTTACTTTTTATTAAGCATTTGATTGACCAATAATGCACCTAACATTATAGCTGCACCAATACTTAACCTAACTATGTCAGCGTCTCTGTTCCAAATAAGCACGTTAACAATAATCCCTGCTGGGATAAGTAAGTTATTCATGACTGCCAGAGCTCCAACGTTGACGAGTGTTGCGCCTTTATTCCACATAAAGTAACCAAGGCCTGATGCAACAACCCCTAAATAAATCAATATGCCCCACTGAGTAGAAGTGGTTGGTAATTTATTTGAATTACCAAATAATGCATAACAAATTGTGGCAATAATAAGTGCGCCTATAAAAAACCATCCAAATACGGTTTTATCATCAAGCTGATTGTTCATCATTAAGCGTTTATAGGTTACTTGGCCTACAGCAAAACTTATGTTCGCACCTTGAACTAATAATAAGCCAATTATGAAATTGCTATTTAGGTTTTCGTAACGAATGGTAATTGCACCAATTACAGCAATAAGTGCGACTATAAAAAAGCGTGGGTTAAAATGTTTGTTCAATGCATCATTTAGCAAGGTAATGTACAAAGGAGTCATTACTGTAAATAGCAGTACTTCGGGGACGCTTAAAAATAAAAAGGAGTGGTAGTAAAAGCTATACATAACACCAAGTTGTATAGCGCCAATCAGCATGAGCTTTAAGGCTAAAGGTTTAGGGGTTTGTTTAAACTTTAAAAATGGTAAAAATACGAGGGTTGCTAGTGCTATGCGAATTAACACACTAAACCATGCGTCAACCTGACCTGCTAAATACACGCCAATTAAACTAAATGAAAATGCCCAAAGTAAAGTTACTGGAAATAAGTACCGCATAGCCGTCGTCTCTAAATAATTAATGGCAGCAGTTTATCTGTTATAAATTAATGTATAAACAATAAAAGCCCGCAAGCGGGCTTTTATAAAGCAATAATTAATAAACTAAGTTATTAATTATTCAACTAAACCACGGCGCTTAAGTAGTGCGTCGGTAGTTGGTTTTTGACCTCTAAACTCAATGTAGCTTTGCATTAAGTCGCGGCTGTTACCTTTTGATAGGATTTCTTTACGGAACTTATCACCGTTTTTACGTGTTAAGCCGCCGTTGTTTTCCATATGTGCAAAGGCGTCTGCTGCAAACACTTCAGTCCATAGGTACGCGTAGTAACCCGCTGAATAACCACCTGCAAATGTGTGGCTAAAGAAGTTTGATTTGTAACGTGGTGGAACAGGGTAGTAAGCAATACCGTGTTTTTCTAATGCGTCTTGCTCAAACTTTTGAACGTCAGTAATTTTCTTATCAGAACCAAATGAATGCCATTCCATATCAAGTAGTGCTGCTGCTAAATACTCAGTAGTGCCGTAACCTTGGTTGAATTTTTGCGATTCAAGTACTTTATCAAGTAAAGCTTGTGGAATTGGCTCACCTGTTTTGTAATGTTTCGCATAGTTTGCAAGTACTGTTGGTTCAATCATCCAATCTTCATTTGCTTGTGACGGAAATTCAACAAAGTCACGCGCCGTTGCAGTACCCGCTAGGCTTGGGTATTTAACATCTGAGAATAAACCGTGAGCAGCATGACCAAATTCATGGAACATAGTAGACACTTCATCAAATGTCATTAGCGTAGGCTCGCCTGCAGCAGGTTTTGGAATGTTCTGCGCATTGTAAATAACAGGTTTGGTGCCTTTTAAGCCGCTTTCGCTAACGTATGCACTCATCCATGCGCCGCCACGTTTGCCTTCACGTGCATATGGGTCTAAGTAAAATAAACCAATAGCGCTGCCATCAGCGTTAAATACTTCGTATACGGTTACATCTTCATGATAAACAGGAAGATCTTTACGTTCTTTAAACGTAATACCGTACAGTTTGTTCATTGCAAAGAATAAGCCATCGTGAATAACCGATTGCATTTCAAAGTATGGTTTAACAAGTGCTGGGTCTAAGTTGTACTTTTCTGCACGTACTTTTTCAGCATAAAAAGTCCAATCCCACGGTTTAAGCTCAAAGCTCTCGCCTGAATCGTTAATCACTTTTTGAATTGCTGCAGCTTCAATTTTAGCTTTTTCAACTGCTTTTGGTGCTAGGTCATCAAGGATGCCGTAAACGTTATCAGTTGTTTGTGCCATACGTGAAGTCATTACATAAGAAGCCCAATCTTTGTAGCCTAAAAGCTCTGCTTTTTGAGCGCGTAGGTTGGTTTCTTTAATAATAATAGGGCCGTTAGTTTTTGCTGCACGGTTTGCAGAGGCTTTAAAAATACGCTCACGTAGGTCACGGTTTTCAAGGCTTGATAAAATTGGTTGTTGCGTTGTATTTACCAAAGTGATCATGTAGCCGTCTTTGCCCGCTTTTTTAGCCGAAGCTGCAAGGCCTGCAATATCACCTTCAGAAAGACCCGCTAATTCACTTTTATCTGTAACTACAATAACGTCTTCTTTAAACGATTTTAAAATGTTTTGTGAAAACGCAGTAGATAGCTGAGCTAGCTCTGAGTTAATTTCACGCATTTTAGCTTTTTCAGCGTCGTTTAATTTAGCACCTGCTTTTACAAATTGCTTGTAGTAAAAATCAACTAGGCGTTTGTCTTCTGCGTTTAATTTATCTTGGTTGTCGTAAATTGTTTGTACACGTTTGAATAAAGCACCATTTAGGTAAATATCATCTGAGTGAGCAGATAATACAGGTGCCATTTTTTCATCAATACGCTGGTATTCAGCATCTGAAATTAAGCCAGATAAGTTATAAAACGCAGCTGATACGCGATTTAATAGCTCACCTGATAACTCCATTTTAACTAATGTGTTTTCAAATGTTGCAGGAGCAGGGTTGTTAGCAATCGCTTTTACTTGTGCTGTGTGCTGAGCGATACCTGCATCAAATGCAGCTTCGTAATCTTTTGTACCAAACTTATCAAATTCTGGTGCCATATACTGCAATGGGCTTGGCTTAAATAAAACATTGTTTGCGTTCATGTCTTGCACTTGTGCTGCGCCTTCTTTTGCCATGTTTTGTGTATCGTTAGATGAACAGGCAGATAATATTAAAGCACTAGCAATAGTAGTGGCGATCAGGGTTTTACGCATAATAACTCCATAGAAAGATTAGCCGGAATAGGCTTTGCGAGTCGAAAAACCTAGTTAACTTATCAAATTTTGGGGTTTATACAATAAAGTTTATCGGTATTAAGCGGGATTTGAACGCAAATTAGCTAATATTTAGCTTTAAGGGAGGTAAAAGTAGCTCTAAAAGTAAACACTTGAGCTACTTAATCAAGTCGTTGAGTAATAATTTGCTTAATTATATCCAAGTACAAATTTTCTCTCAGAGCCAAAGTTGCTAGGTTGTTGTTGGCCAAACTCTTTGTTAATAGATGCCAATGTTTGCTCTTGCTCTGCAAGAAGGCACAAAATTTTATTTCGATAATCTAGGCTGCTCTCAAATAAATGTAAGTCTACCTGTGGCTGCAAAGTAGCGAGTCTTTGATTTAAAGTAAGTTGTGTCATATGTGATCTCCAGTGCTTGTACACTATTTATATAGCACTCGGTGCAATAAAGAGTTAATAAATTGTTCATAAAAAGCATTTTGAACTTATTAACTTGGCGTTTTAGTTATATTATGACTGCTAAACTTACCCAACACTGAACCGCTTTTACTTTACAGTGATTTAAATTTAAAGCGCTCCTTTGCTTGTTTTGGAAAATAAATGACCTTAGAACACATAAACCAAATTCTTGCCTTTGTTGTATTTAGTTACAGCGATGTACACATTACCGTAGCAAAAATTATTCAAGTGCCTTTAATACTTTTCGCTATTTGGTTTATTGTTACACGCGTTGGCAAGCTAATAACAAAAACGTTATTGGCAAAAAAATTAAGCCAAGATGCCGTGCATTTATTCACACGTATTTACTTTATTTTAAGTATCGCAATTTTAATTTTTACATCTTTAGAGGTATTAAGCATACCGCTGACTGCATTTGCTTTTGTGTCAGGTGCGATAGCTATTGGCGTAGGCTTTGGTGCGCAAAATATAATTAATAACTTCATTAGTGGCTGGATATTAATGTGGGAGAGACCAATACGTATTGGCGACTTTTTAGAAGTGGGCAATGCAAAAGGCGTGGTAGAGACGATTAATACACGCTCTACACGTATTCGTCGAAATGACGGTGTTCATATGCTTATACCTAACTCTCAGCTTTTAGAAAACACAGTAACAAATTGGACACTGATTGATGGTAATGCACGATCATCGGTAAGTGTAGGCGTTGCATATGGATCAGACGTGCTGCTGGTTAAAAAGTTAATTCAGCAAGTACTTGATGACCATGAGGCTATTTTGACTAATCCAAAATCGTCGGTATTGTTTGATGACTTTGCAGATAACTCGCTCGTCTTTAATGCTATTTTTTGGGTATGTGCCGAGTCTGAAACCATGCTTAGAAAAGTACGCAGTGATATTCGTTTTAGTATTTATGCTGTATTTGAAAAGCATGATGTAGTGATTGCGTTTCCACAGCGCGATATTCATATAGATGGTGAAATTGCTTTTAAGCGCTCATAGCTCAAATATAGTAAATATTAAAAGTCGCTCTTGGGCTAACACCGATCAGTTAAGGTGTTTTTGATCGGTTGACCGATCTTTTGGTTGCTTCACAATATCCTTATCATCTTTTGATTATGAGGGTATTTTTATGCTTAGTCATTGGTTACTTGATACGGATATATTCGCCACTCCTGACTCTTTATCTACATTTCAGAAACATATCCCTCTTGAGTGGATTTCTAATGTGCTCGAGCAGACCGATAAAGCAAGTATTCGCAAACGTAAGTTACCTGCTGAGCTTG
>NZ_JASDCB010000085.1:0-15396 GCF_030408135.1 Pseudoalteromonas sp. APC 3691
TTTGAGGAGCTTGGTTTATATCCAATAGAAAAAGTGAATACGGGATGGCTTGCTTTATCAGCGTTTAGGAAATAAGTTGATAAAATGTGAAGGGTACAGGAGCCGTATACGAGGTCCGTACGTACGGTTCTGTGAGAGGGATGAGGCATAAGCCTCACCCTACTCGATGCTCTATGGGTAACGTTATTAAGTAGTTACATTCGCTTTATTTCAATTGTTAATACTGCTCTATTAAAATACACTCATTATTATTGAGCAAATTACATATTATAAAAACAATGAAACAAGTACTTACCTTTATTACATTCCTGATATTTTCTACATCAATACATGCAAAAGATAACAACATATTCACGCCGGTTAGCGATCTTTTTTTAGCTGTTTCTAACGTTGATCACTCGCAAATGCGTGTAGCCGTTGATGATTCATTTCTACTTTTAGAACACGGTGAAGTGTGGACTATTAATGACTTTATAAATGTAGTTAAGCCTTCTGACTTTATAAGAACTAATTATTTTAGTGTTATAAATTCGCGTGTAGTGGGTGATGTTGCATTTATTAATTACTGGAATAAAGCCAATATTAAAAACACCGAAAGAAGTATTGATATTTATTGGTTAGAAAGCGTTGTTGTATCAAAAGTGGGCGATAAATGGTTGTTATCGCAAATGCACTCTACTCGGTTACCCCAAGATGAAATACCCAAAGGTGTCACCTTTATAAAGCAATAGATATAACTCTAATTTAAAGCCCTGTAATATGGGGCTTTAATCGTTTAAATTACATCAGCTAATACAGGTAATGCCGGAAAGGCTCCTTTAGTTAAACAGGCTTTTGAGCCACATTTAAGAGCAAAGTGCAGGGCGTCTTTTACGCTCGCTTTATCATTTAGTTTATCTGCTAGTGGTAAATCACTTCCCAATTTATTTAAGTAGTATAAAACCCCCGCTATAAATGCATCACCCGCGCTTGTTGTATCTACGGCGTTTATTTTTGGTGCCGATTCGTTAAGTGTAAATGCGCTGTGGTAAACCTTTGCAGGCTCTGGCCCATCGGTTAAAAACACCAGTTTTACTCCGGTATTTAATAGTGTTTGAATGTAATCATCGCTCGTTGTATCGCTATGTTGGGCTAAAAAATTAAGCTCATCACGCGAGAGTTTTACTATGTCACAATAGGTGTAACAAGCTTTTACATTGCTTGCTATATCGTTTGTGTTTTCCCACAAGCTGTAGCGTAAATTCACATCAAAACTGACGAGCTTATTATTCGCTTTTGCAAGTTCTAGCGCTTTAACCGTTGTGCTGGCAATGGCTGATTCGGTCAATGTGTTTGAGCAAAAGTGTAGTGTACTTATTTCTTGCCAATTTATACGCACTAAATGCGCCTGGGTTAATAGTACATCGGCTGTGTTATGGCGATAAAAGCCAAAACTACGCTCGCCGGTTTCATCAAGGCTTACTATAACCATAGCGGTTTGTGAGCCTGCAATGGTAAATAAATAGTCTGTATTTACATTGTATTGCGCTAATGCATTACTTAATTGATTGGCAAAATGATCGTCCCCTCTACCACCACAAAATGCAGCTTCACCTCCGAGTTTTGCATAGCCAACAGCTACATTGGCAGGTGCGCCACCTGGTATAGGTAAATAGGCAGAGTTATTCGCATCTTGTGGCAGCATATCAATTAATAGCTCGCCTAAGCACAGAAGTTTGGTCATTTGGAATATCCTAAAAAGCCTAGCAAGGCTAGGCTAAAAAACGTGAAGGGTGTTAATTATTCATACTTTAAAAGGCGCTACAGTGACTACTCACCGCAGCGCAATACACATTTAGTTAAAAGCGTATTTTAAAGTTACCGACGTTGTGCGGCCGTTAATAGCACGGGCACGAATAATGTTGTTTTCAGGTACTGAGCCTTCTTCTGCTTCTGTAATACCTACTGTATCAAATAGGTTGTTCACATTAAGCGCAATATTAAGGTTTTCAGATAAATCATAGCTTACAAAGCCATTTACCTGTGTGTAGCCGTCAAATTGCAAGTCGTTATTATCTTGAGCGTACGCATCGGTAGTACCAATGAAACTTACCCCTGCAGCGCCTTTTTCATAGTTGTAACGTGCCATTAATGAGTAAATTAAATCGGCTTGACGACGTGGCGTATTACCTACAACATCTGGGTTAAGCGCATCTTTTGCTATTTCTGCATCGGTCCAGGTTAAATTACCGCGAAAATCCCATGCATCAATAAAGTAAGTAGATTCTATTTCAATCCCTTTTGCTTCGTATTCACGGTCAAAAAATGTTTGTGATGTTGCTTCAAAGTTTTGCTCTTCAGTTTCGGCAAAAAACGCAGTAGCAAATACTGATAACGAATCAAAGCGCTTCTTAACACCAAACTCAAACTGGTTTACTTCATCAACAGCGTCTTCTTTTGCAACAGAGCCGTCGGCGCGTACTTTACCAAATAAAAGACGGTCAGCATTTGCACGACCACCTTTACTAATACGTGCAAACGTAGCAAGGCTTGGGTCAATTTGATAATTAGCACCAATTGAATAAGAAGAATAGTTCCAGTCATAATTTACTGGACTTGCGTTTGCAGTATCAATACCTGCAACGTTTTGCTCAGGGATTGATATTTCACCGTCGCGGTTCATATCTACTGTTGAAGTCACTGCACCTGCGTATGTTCCGCGAGCTTCACCGCTATCGTAGCGAGCACTAGCATCAATACTGACATCACCTAGCTTAGTAGAAAATGCTACGTAAGGGGCGCGTGTATCGTATTCCGTATCGTAATCACGTTGGCAGCAGTTACCAAATGCACTGTAAGCGTATAAACCGTTTTCAGATAACTCAGTGCCATCGGCACCTGTTACATTTAATAATGCAGCATTGTCACCCTTGAGCTCCATTACGTAAGAGTTCCATAACCACGACATCGCAATGTTTTGCGTAGATGCATAGTAACCAAATGTAAGACTGGTATCATCGTCGAACGATTTAGTTAATTTAAAGTCATTAACTATAGATCCAAAGTCATTCATTGTGACATCAAATGTCACCATCTTCATTGCTAAACCATCGTTAAATGCTTCACCGGTGTTCGCGTTACTCAAGGTTGCACCTGCGCCACCAATGCTTTCTGCTATTGATGTTGCACTGCCTACTTGTTCTGTGAAAGGTGAATTAAAGTTACCGCTAATTGATGATTTACGAAAACGGTTTTCGATACGCCAATCGTTATCTAAATCAAATACAGCTTCGAAACCAACAGAGTCAACCTTTGGATTCATACCATCGTGGATATCGCCGCTACTGATTTGGTTTTCACTATTTAAACGTACTGTTTTAGTAAATAACGCTGAGTGAGGTGTGTCTGATTGCGCATCAAAGCCAGCAATAGAGTCACCATTTGAGTACATTGGCATAGGAAGGTAGCCAACACTCTTATCATCTAAGTGTTTGTAATAAAGGCGAACGTAACCGTTGTCAAAATCTTTTGTAAGGTTAGCTTTTATTTGGCCACCTTTATTAGACGTGTAACCTGTTTCGCGCGGGCCTTCGCCTTGTCGAACAAAGCCACCAACATGAAAACGCACGCTATCGGTTAAGTAAGTGCCGTATTCAAAGTCTGTACGAACGTTGTCGTAATCTAAGCCAAGTGTTGTAGATACACTGCCAGATTCGTTTTCGCCATTTTTAGAGATAAAGTTAATAATGCCACCAGGTGCATTACTTGCTGCAGTAGATGCTGAGCCACCACGAATCGATTCGATAGTCTGCACCGTATTATCTAATCGCATAAAAATATCTGAATTACCAAAGGCAACATCACCAAACTGCATAACAGGAAGGCCATCTTCTTGTAGTTGTAAAAACTTAGCGCCACCCGATGCTACAGGTAAACCACGAACAGCAATGTTAGCGTTACCTTCGCCGCCAGTTGATTCGGCGCGAACACCCGGAATAATTCTAAATGCTTCAGCCGTTGAGCGAGGTGTAGACACCTCTACTTGTTCAAGCGATAAACTGCTTACTGATGAACTCGACGCCATAATGGTTGTTCGGCGAGGTACACCGGTAACAACAATTGTTTCAAGGCCCTTGTTGGCTTGGACTTTGGTTTCTTGCTCATCTTGTGCATGAACGCCTTGGCTTACAGCAAGTGCCAAAGCACTGATTAAATATAAAGGTGTGTGGTGTGTTGTCATGTGAACGCCTCGTTGTGTTGATCCCAATAGGATTTGTTATTTTTACTTAATCGATTAAGTAAAAATAACAAATATTTTACAATAAGCAAATCATTTTGTGTTTAATTTGCTCTTTTATTATTCATATGTTGATTTTAAAAGTGTTTTTTATTGTATTGAGATACAAGTTTATTAAGCTGTTGGGTTACTTTCTTGTAAAGCACTCATTGATGGGTCGCGTAAATAATTGAACAACATAGCTACAAATAAAATCACGGCAAACCCTGTTGCTAAGTAAAAGCCATAGCGCACATGGCCAAAGTAATCGCTGATCATACCCATAAATAAAGGAGCTAAAGCAGCTGATAATGCGGTGAAAAATAATATAACGCCGGCTACGGCTCCATGGCGCTCAGCAGGAAAACACGATATACCTTTAGAGTTTAAAGTTGGATAAACCATAGACATAAATAAACCTGAAAGAGGTAATAACCCTACAGCCCAATCAACCCCCCCAATAAGTGTGCCCACATAACAAAGCGCAATACCTAAGCTTAAATAAGCCATAACACCTTGCCAGCTATAACGGTTTAGTAACCATACGGCAATAAAACGACCTGCAGCACGTAGTATAAAAAATATAGTAAGTGCATAAGTTGCAAGGAGCGGCCAAGAGCCTGTGTAGTCCTTTAATAGCGTTGGCATCCATACATAAATAGCCACTTCAGTCGCTACATAAAGTGCAATAGCCAAAGAAAAGCCAAGTGCATAGGGGTTTTTTACCATTTTTAGGGTGGTGGCCAAAGAGGCTGGCTTTTCAGTTGTTTTTACTACGTCAGGGTAGTCTGCGCGCCATGCTAATAAAGCAAGAATTAAACACATTACGCCCGCAGTAATATACAGGTATGTCCAACTTACGTTTTGCACTAATAAAACACCAACTAGGGCAGGGCCTACAATAGCGCCAATGCCAAAAAAGCCCTCAACCTTGTTCATGGTTTTAGTGTGGTCGTCGTTACTATGCGAAATATCGCCAAGCAATGCCAGTGCGCCGGTTTTAAATAAACCAATGGCCAAGCCTATGCAGCAAAGCAATACTAAAAAGAAAGTAAAACTGGTGCTAAATGCAAATAAAAAACAACTCGCAGAAAATATTAATAGACCTAGCATAATGGTTTTCTTACGGCCAAGGCTGTCAGCTAAAAAGCCTAAAAATAAGCCACTAAAGGCTATTAATGCCATGGGAGCGTAATGAAATGCACTAGCTTGAGTCATGCTCAAACCGAAATCTTTTATAAGTTCGGGGATTATCATGCCGACTGCGTCAGAGGTCATGGCAAACATAAAAAACATCATGTATGTAAGCCAGCGTATTTGTTGCAGTGGGTCGCTGCTTACGTGTGTGTGTGATTTTGTCATGTGTTTATTCCTCGTTAAATTCTCTATTAACACTTCGTAAGTCAGTCAGTTGCTTACTGTAGTATTACGTGAGCCACGAAATTTGTATGTAAAATTATTAAAAATTACTTGTAAATTCTTACTCGCTAGTTAAAGATATATCTTAATCGATTAAGTTTCAACATGGTAATCACACAATGATGAAGAATAAAGTTCAATTGATCACATACGCTGATCGAATCACTGGCCAAAATATAGGCGCGCTAACTACACTTTTAAACGGCCCTTTAAAAGGCGTATTTGGTGGTGTGCACTTATTGCCATTTTACAATCCTATTGATGGCAGCGATGCTGGCTTTGACCCTATTGATCATAGTGAAGTTGATTCTAGAATAGGCACTTGGGAAGACATACAAGTATTAGGTAAAGATCTCGATTTAATGGCAGACCTAATTGTTAACCATGTATCGGCGCAGTCTTTTCAGTTTCAAGATGTATTAGCAAAGGGTAAGCAATCAGAATTTTGGGATTTGTTTTTAACCAAAGATGATGTATTTCCAAATGGTATGAGTGAAGCTGAGCAAAAAGCAATTTACCGCCCACGTCCTGGTAGTTGCTTTACCCCTATGAAATGTGGTGATGGTAAAACGTATGACTTTTGGACCACTTTTACCGATAACCAAATTGACATAAACGTAAAAGTAGAAGCCGGTGTTGCGTATTTAAATAACGTACTTACTAAATTTTCGGCTAACAATGTAAATATTATTCGTTTAGATGCGGCGGGTTACGCCATTAAGCAAGCGGGCACTAACTGCTTTATGCTTGATGAAACGTTTGGCTACCTAGATAACTTATCTAAGCAAGCAAACGATTTAGGCATGGAAACCATTGCAGAAATTCATAGCCATTATCAAACTCAGGTAGAAGTGGCAAAACGCGTAAATATGGTTTACGACTTTGCGTTACCACCGCTTATTTTACACAGCTTATTTAACAACGATGTAGATGCACTACTCAAATGGTTACAAATTTCGCCACGTAATTGCTTAACCGTACTTGATACACACGACGGTATTGGCATTATTGACGCAGGTCCAATGGGCGACAAACCAGGGCTATTAAATGCACAGCAGATTGATAACCTAGTAGAAACAATGCACGCCAATAGCAACAACCAAAGCCGCCAAGCTACTGGCGCTGCGGCGAGTAATGTCGACTTATATCAAGTTAACTGTACGTACTACAACGCATTAGGCGCTAAAGACTTTGATTACTTACTGTCGCGTGCAATTCAATTTTTTGCTCCAGGTGTACCACAAGTATATTACGGCGGCTTATTTGCTTGCGAAAACGACATGGAGCTATTAGCTAATACAAATGTAGGCCGTGATATTAACCGCCCATATTTAGATGCAAATATAATCGACAAAGCCTTAAATAAGCCTGTAGTAAAAGGTTTAATTGAATTAATTAAAATTCGCAATTCACACCCCGCGTTTGCAGGTGAATTTAGTGCCCAAGGTGAAGGCAGTATGTGTTGTTTATCGTGGCAACTAGATGAGCAAACTATTTCACTCACTGTTGATTTTAAATTGCGCCATGCACTGATTACGCAGCTAAACGGAGATGAAGAAACAACGATTAACTTAAATTCATTTTTAGCTTAATGTTATAAAAGTAATTTACAAACGCCATGTAAAACAAAAGCCAAGCTACTTAAACTTGGCTTTTTAACACATAAAACGATTACAAGGCTTGTAAGCTAACTACTCGCACCAATCTCTAATTCGTAACTGACTTCCTGAGTTTTTTCTTCTTTAGAAATAAATAATTCGGCGGCTATAACGCCTTTTTCTTGGCTGTTTTGATGAATAGTGGTGAGGCGAGGTACAAACCGGGCTGCTTCATCAATACCATCAAAGCCCACAATACGCAGTTCTTCACCTATTCTTATGCCTTGCTTTATTGCTTCTCGCATTGTGGCAAGGGCAATTAAATCACTCATACAAATTATAACGTTAGGATGCGGTGATGCACTAAGTACTTCTTTTGCAGCAATATTGGCAAAACGTTCGCTACTTTCAGGTATATTCCAAATACGATCGTCAGCTACCGTAATATTTGCCTCGCTTAAAGCGCGTTGATAACCACGTAAACGTTGATGAGAAATAGATTGTCCGGCTTCAAATTCGTAATGCTCATACACGCGGCACAATACGTTTTCATCAAGTAATCTAAGTCCCAAAATAGCGACTTTATCATTTTGATTATGCAGTACGTGTTTAGCAATTTCGTAACTGGCTTGCTCATTATTTATATTTACAGAGGCATTGCGGGCTATATCAAAGTCAATAGTCACCACATGTTTAGACACTATTTTTAACTGCTCAACCAATGCATTATTACGAGGACGGCCATAACAAATAAAACCATCAACAAAGTCGACTATGTTATTAAGGGTATCGCTATTACCTGAAAACAATAAAACATTAATGCCGTTTTTTTCAAGCACCGAAGTAACACCGCGCATAAAGCTGCTAGCCACAGGATCCGACACCATGTATTCCACACTATCGGGCAGTACTAAAGCGACAATATTAAATGTGCCATTACGCAATGATTGCGCGGCCTTATTAGGCCCGTAATAGCCCAAAGTTTTACACGCTGCAAGAATATCTTCTCGGCGTTTAGCCGATAGCTGATCAGGGCGATTAAACGCATTAGAAACCGTAGCATTAGACACACCTAATTCTAGAGCGATACTTTTTAAGGTCCAGTGGGCCGGTTTTCTCATGAGTTATGATTATCCTTTAAAAAGACTGTGCTTAAATTAATAGAGATAGTATAAAATCAAATAATAGTTATAGCTATAAACTGGCATGAAGTATGATGACTTAATACTTTCATTTTATTTTTTAACCTCGGCCCACTGGGCTTTTAGCCAGCGGCTTAGGGTAATAATATCGGTTTGTTTTGCTCGCGATTTTTTATATACAAAATAAAATTTACAGCCGGTTTCAACTCCATGCAGTGGCAACTTAACTAAATGGTTATCGTGCTGTGAGGCAATAAAAAACGCATCAATAAGAGTAATACCTAAATTATAACGCGCAGCTTCTGCGGCCAGTATAACGTGACTAAAGTGATTAACTCTTACGTTTTTAGGCAGCTCAAAGCCGCCGCTTTTACACCATTGCTGCCAGTCATTGGTGCTACGTTGCTCTGACTCATCATACTGCACCGACAACAGCGGGTGCTTCCATAATTCATTGGGCAGCGATTGATTTTTTAATTGCTGCCACATGCCTTTGCCACAAGCAGGGTAAAGCTTTTCTGCAAATAAAAATAAGCTGACAAACTCACCTTTAGGTGGCGTTGTGGTAATAAAACAATCGGCAACACGGTCGCTAAAATCCGCCTCATCTACAATCATATTTAAAGTTAAGTCGATATCTGGCGAGTCATGTTTAAAGCTTTCTAATCGCGGTATTAACCACTTTACAGCTAATGAGCTATAAAGTGCTAAACGAATATGCCCAGGCTCGCCGTAACGTATTTTTTGTGTGGCAGAGGCTAAACTGGTTAATGAATGACTCACTTCTTGATAGTAACGATTGCCCGCGTCGGTTAACGAAAAGCTACGGCCACTGCGGTTAAATAGCGGCTCGTTTAAATATTGCTCTAGTAATTTAACCTGATGGCTCACGGCACTTTGCGTCACATTTAGATGTTCTGCTGCTTTAGAAAAACTATTTAATCGCGCTACAGATTCAAAACACTGAACAGCACGTAATGGGGGTAATTTCATTATTAGTTAAACTCATACTAAAAGTATTTTAATCATTATACATAATTAAACGAATTGCTCTATGCTAGCGTTTTTAATTTGCGGGCACGGAGTAACAATGCAAAAAATATCAGTTGGCTTAGGCATGACATTACTTGTGGTGGGTAATATTATTGCGGTTTTTTCTGACGCTATAATTAAAACTTTACCAGCAGAAAGCCCCACGTTTCAGTTTGTATTTATGCGCCAACTTACCGCAGTATTAATTTTGCTCCCGTTTTGTTTGTCGGCGAATAAAAAACATTTATTTGCCGGTTTAAAATGGCATGCGGTACGCGGACATGTATGGTTATTTGGTATTATATTTATGGTGTTTGCGCTAAAAGCTTTACCGCTTGCAACCGCTAACGCTATTTTTTATGCAGCGCCTTTATTAATGCTGCCTTTAGCAGTAATGATATTTCGTGAACAGCTAACAAAAAGCAGCATAGCTGTGGCTGTTATTGGCTTTATAGGGGTACTTATTGTTATTCAGCCTACCGACATTAATTGGGCGGCTATATTTGCACTTGTAGTCGCAATTACACTGGCAATAAATAATGTACTAATACGTAAGTTACCTAAGCACCATAGTATTATGCAAACTTTGTTACTTACCAATTTGGTAGGTATGCCTGTGGGATTAGGTTTGGCGCTGTGGGAAAACGAACCATGGCATTGGGCTGCACTCATTACTGCGTTTGGCTCTACACTGTTTATTTTAATTTATGCGGGAATTTGCGTGTATGTTTATAGCAAAATCGAATCGAGCCAAGTTGCTAGCGCTGAATATAGTGGCTTAGTGGCGGCTGTCGTTGTTGGTTTATTTTGGTTTGGTGAAGTGCCTACACTTGGCTTAATAATTGGCGCATCGTTAATTATTTTACCCTTAGTGTGGTTGGCTAACGTACAAAAAAACAAACAGCGATTGGTTAAACGTCAACTCACAAAATAAACTACTGCGCGTGGTGTTGTACTGCGCAGTAGTATTTAGTCGTTTAAGCTAAATAAACAAATGTTAGTTAATTTGAGCTTATATTACTTTTGTAAACCAAACGGGTCGTCAATACTGTGGCTAGGCTCGGTAAACCATTTTGCACCACTGTCGGTCATATAAAAATGATCTTCTAAGCGTACCCCAAATTCATCCGGTATAACCAGCATTGGCTCGTTACTAAAACACATGCCAGCGGCTAGTGGTGTTTTATTACCGCCTACCAAGTAAGGCCATTCGTGAATATCTAAACCAATGCCGTGGCCTGTACGGTGCGGGCAACCAGGTGTTTGGTAATCAGGGCCTAAACCTTGCTCGGCTAAGTAGCTGCGCGCAGCTGTATCTACGTCTTCACATGGCACGCCAATTTTTGCTGCATTGAAAGCTGCAATTTGTGCTGCTTTTTCATTATTCCAAAATTGACGTTGGCGATCTGTCGCTTCACCAAACACATAAGTGCGGGTAATATCAGATAAGTAATCATGTACTTTACAGCCAGTATCAATAAGTACCATGTCGCCTTTTTTAAGAATTTGCGGATCTTTTACCCCATGCGGGAATGACGTTGCAAGCTCAAATAACACGATACAAAAGTAGTTACCCGGTGCACCTACTTTTTGATGCGCTAGCTTTATAAATTCTTCTACTTCAGTGGTACTAATACCTTCGTGTAGCATGCTTGCCGTGGCTTGGTGAACCACTAAGGTCATATCCATAGCGCGTTGCATTAACGCCAGCTCATTGGCTGATTTATGCATTCTACAATGTGCTGTAACCGGCTGGGCATTCACTAAATTTAAGCCCGTTTGCGCTTTATTAATACCATCAAAAATAAAGAACTGCGCGCTTTCGTCAATACCAATAGTGCCATTAGCCGCAATACCCATTTCCGTTAATATATTAACAAATAACTGATATGGGTTTTGATGCTCTTGCCAACCACGGATTGGCCCGTCAATTACTTTAAAACCATTAAGTGAGCCAATTTCAAAATAAGGAGCTATGTATTGCACTTCACCTTTAGCTGGCAAAATTGCGCCAACTAAACGCTCACTTGCATACCAACGCATACCGGTAAAATAAGCGAGGTTAGTACCTGCATTTAAATAAATGGCATCAATGCCATTGTTTTGCATATACGTTTGCGCTTTGGCTATACGAGTTAAATACTCTGCCGGTTGAATAGGGGTTAAATCGCTGGTCATATTGCTTAAGCTAGCGAGTGCTTGTTCTTTGGTTTGGGTGCCAATACCAATTGTGGTCATAATGATCTCCTCTTTTATGCGGCTATTGTGCTTGTGCGGCAGGTTAACTGCAAGTTGCTTGCGGTAAAACTTTGTAATCTGAGCATGTATTTAATAAAGCCAATGCGCTATATTAATCTAGGTATGTACTACATAGTCTAGGCATTTTGTTTGCTGTGTATGTTGTTTAGTAAACTATAAAAATAAAAACAAAGGTGGTTGTATGGCTCTGTTGTGGTTGGGGGGGGTATTTATAATAATTGGCACTTTGCCATTTGTACGCTGGTTAAAATGTAAAGTAAGTAAACGCCACTGGCGGGTTTGTGTTGTAGAACAAATAACTGCCGTGGCAAATAATCAAATAACAGCACCCGAAATGTTGCATCAGCCAACTATGCTAGTGAGTTTTCGTTTTGATGGGCAGGTGCACAGTGTATTAGTGGAATATCGTGAAAAAATGTTTACCCGTTTTAAACAAGGTAAAACCTGCACACTGTTAGTTGACAAAAATAACCCGCAGCAGGTTTATAATAACGCAATACTTTGGCAAAGCTACGGATTAGTATGGTTATTAGCCGGTATTAGTTTATGTGCTTTTAGTTATTTTAGTTTGATTTAGCTTGATTTAAATCCCCTCGTTATCCCTTAATAGCGTTTAAGTGCAGCGCTTTTGAGGGAGCCTACCACTCTGTTTACTCTTCTTTTATCTAAGTAATTTTGATTGGAACAAGGCTGCCGGGCAAGAGTCTGGGTTAAGTGTTGCAGGCAAAGAGGGCGACGAAAGTGCCTTAGTTGCAGGCGCTCAGGTTGAAATTTGGTTTTAATACGCAGTATTAATGTGCAATAAAAAATACAATAAAATAAGTTTCGTAGGCGCATTTAGTGCCTACGAAACGTCAATTAACCTCGCTGTAAAATTAATCTAAACCACCACTTAATGACTTTTCTTGGCAATGCTTGCTGGTGGTACGCCATAGGCGTGTTTAAATAAGCGGCTAAAATGGCTAGGGCAATTAAAACCCAGCTCATAACACGCTTGGCTAACCGTGCGCCCCTGCAACAATTTACTATAGGCTTTTTTAAGCCTAAGTTGCTGCTGCCACAGTGCCGGGCTAGTACCAAAGGCCAACTTAAATTGTTGATAAAACTTGCTGCGACTCATGCAGGCAATTTTACACAGCCTCTCTATATCCAATGCTTCATTTAAGTGCTCTTCTATGTATTGCAAAGCATTATTTACCGGTGTTTTAAGCTGCGAATTATTGCCGTTTTTTAGTAATAAATCTCGACTTTGCTGCTGTAGCAAACGGGTAATAAGCTCGTTTAACGATAAGTCGATTAAATAACCTCGCTGCTCGTCGGGCTCACTAAATAAATGCACCATACGCGCTAAAAGTTGTTGGGTTTGGCTATTGTGCTGGCTATGTACCAGCTGCGGTGTATAGGCAAATAAGTCATCGCTGGCAAAGCGTTGCTCAATATTGAGTGCATTAGCCACCTGCGTTATTTTGTCTGTGCTTATTTCAATAGCAAGGCAGGTAGTAGGCGCGCTTAAAGATGCTTGTTCAAAGTCAATTAATACCCCTTGCTCTGGTGCTAATACAAAGGATTCGTGAGGTAAAAATGCCTTATGGTATTGGCAGCTCTCTACATGCATTACCTTTTTACCACTAAGCATGGCGCAAAAAAGTAATTCTTTTGAATGCAAAGCTACTTTTTGTGCATTTTGATAAGTATCGTAAATACTTAGCTCGCTATTATCGGCAGCAAAGGTCACTTTATTTTCAATTAGCACCTTTAATTGCTGGCGTTGCTTATTTAATTGCGGAGTATGCATTTTAATCCCTTTTAAATCTGGACTCATAGACAACTTTTGTGGACAGCAATACATGCTTTTAAGTGTTTGATAGTTTAATGTCAATCAATGCTGATTAATTATAAAACAGCACTTGATTAAATATAAAGCAAAAAGACTTATTTAATAGCTCGACTTTTAGCTAATAACAACAAGAGAGTATCACTATGATTTATGCAAATCCAGGCGAAAAAGATGCACTAATTACCTTTAAAGCGCAATACGAAAACTACATTGGAGGAGAATGGGTAAAGCCAGTAAACGGCCAGTACTTTGAAAATATTAGCCCTGTAAACGGTAAAGTATTTTGTAAAGTAGCGCGCTCCGACAAAGACGATATTGAACTTGCGCTCGACAAAGCCCACGCAGTAAAAGCGCAGTGGGGTACTACATCGGTTACCGATCGTAGTAACGTATTACTAAAAATAGCCGACCGTATTGAACAAAATTTAGAGTTACTTGCAGTTGCCGAAACGTGGGATAACGGCAAAGCAATTCGCGAAACACTCGCGGCCGATATTCCACTAGCCGCCGATCACTTTCGTTATTTTGCAGGTTGCCTGCGCTCACAAGAGGGCGGTATTAGTGAAATTGATGAAACTACCGTTGCCTATCATTTTAATGAACCGTTAGGTGTAGTTGGGCAAATAATTCCGTGGAACTTCCCAATACTAATGGCAGCGTGGAAGCTAGCCCCAGCCTTAGCTGCGGGTAACTGTGTAATACTAAAACCAGCAGAGCAAACCCCTGCCTCTATTTTAGTGCTGATGGAAGTGATTGGCGACTTACTGCCAGCGGGCGTGCTCAACGTAGTTAATGGCTTTGGTAAAGAAGCAGGTGAAGCCCTGGCTACCAACACCCGTATTGCTAAAATCGCCTTTACGGGGTCTACCCCAGTGGGTTCACATATTTTAAAATGCGCCGCCGAAAACATAATTCCATCAACGGTAGAGCTAGGTGGTAAGTCACCCAATATTTTCTTTAGCGATGTAATGGACAAAGACGACGCTTTTTTATCTAAAGCAATAGAGGGCGCAATACTGGCCTACTTTAACCAAGGTGAAGTATGTACTTGCCCATCGCGACTATTTATTCAAGAAGATATTTACGAGCAATTTATTGAACGCATTTTACAGCGCACTGCACAAATTAAACGTGGTAACCCGCTAGATACCGAAACCATGGTAGGTGCGCAGGCGTCTAAAGCGCAATTTGATAAAATATTAAGCTACATCGAAATAGGTAAAAAAGAAGGCGCCGAAGTACTTACTGGTGGCAACGTAGAGCAGTTAAGCGATGATCTTAACGGTGGATATTACATTCAGCCTACGCTATTAAAAGGCACCAACGACATGCGGGTATTCCAAGAAGAGATTTTTGGCCCGGTTATTTCAATGTCGACCTTTAAAGACGAAGCCGAAGCGTTGGCACTTGCCAATAGCTCTGAATTTGGTTTAGGCGCCGGTGTATGGAGCCGCAACATGAACCAAGCGTATCGTATGGGGCGTAAAATTGAGGCAGGCCGAGTATGGACTAACTGCTACCACATGTATCCGGCTCATGCCGCGTTTGGCGGCTATAAAAAATCAGGTATTGGTCGCGAAAACCACAAACTCGCACTGGGTCACTACCAACAAACTAAAAACCTATTAGTAAGCTACAGCGAAGATCCGCTCGGCTTCTTTTAATTTTAAGTACAAAGTTTAAATAAACAACCGTTAAGTAATGACAGCGCTGCATATTTGCAGCGCTTTTTTGTTTGCCCAGCGAAGCTGGCAAACCCGATAGGCTGAAAGATGCCTTATCACCCTGACTAAGGGGAAGATAATCTGAATGGCAAGGGCGTCACTGGCCAACGGTGGGGTCTGAAGGAAGCCA
>NZ_JASDCB010000086.1:0-15343 GCF_030408135.1 Pseudoalteromonas sp. APC 3691
AAAAAGCTAAAAGAACTACGTGAAAACGGTAAACGGCTAATATTACCGGAGAAAAGAAAGCGAAAAGCTTATCCGCGAACGGTGCTCGCAAAGACACAAAAATATCCAGTTAGGTATAAACGAAAAAACACCACTCGTTCTTAAACGAGTGGTGTTAACTAATTAGTACGCATTTATAAAACTGCTTGTTTAAAAGCTATTTTTAAAGTCACATCCAATCAGCGTTTCTTATAACGCCAACGGCTAAGCCTTCAATATTAAAAGACTCATTCTCAAGATCTACTTCAATAGATTCAAAATCGTCGTTTTCAGCATGAAGTAATACTTTACGACCCGCTTTCTCAAGACGTTTTACAGTTACGTCTTCGTCTAGGCGGGCAACAACAACTTGCCCGTTTTCAGCGGTTTGAGTACGATGTACAGCAAGTAAATCACCATCCATAATACCAATATCTTTCATGCTCATACCGTTAACGCGTAGTAAAAAATCTGCAGCCGGTTTAAACATTAATGGATCGATTTTGCAGTGACTTTCAACGTGCTCTTGCGCCAAAATAGGTGAACCAGCAGCAACACGCCCTATAAGCGGTAAACCTAATTGTTCTGGCTCTTCTTCTTCAATTAACTGAATACCACGGCTTGCACCTGGTTTCATTTTAATTGCGCCTTTTTTAGCAAGTGCTTTTAAATGTTCTTCAGCAGCATTGGCACTTTTAAAACCTAATGTTTGCGCTATTTCAGCACGTGTAGGAGGCATACCAGTGTCTTTAATAAAAACTTTAATTAGTTCGAGTATTTGAGCTTGGCGGTTCGTTAATGGTCGCATACAACTGGTTTTCCATACAGTACATTTAACTGTGAGTATATACAGTTAAATAAAAATCGCAAATTTAAATTAAGCCTTAAAATAGCCAAAGTAATTTCACTTGTGTACATTTTAGGGGTATAACTAAAGCTAGGTTTATAAATGATTAAAAAAGCAAAGGAGTCATTATGAGTATTTGGTACCAGCCCATCACCTTAGAGCTGTGCAAGCAGTTAGAACAAGGCATTAATGGCCAAGGAACATTAATGAAAACTATGGGGATAGAAGTCACAGAAATTGGCGATGATTATTTGGTTGCCACAATGCCGGCAATTCCTGAGCATCATAACCCAATGGGCATGGTTCACGGCGGTGCTAACGTTGTACTTGCCGAAACAGTTGCCAGCTATGCCGCTAACTTTGTTGTCGATTTTACTAAATTTTACTGTGTAGGGCAGGAAATTAGCGCAAGTCATTTAAAAGCATCTCGCAACGGCACTTTAACAGCAACGGCTAGAGCGTTTCATATTGGCAAACGTAGTTCAGTATGGGAAATAAAAATTACAAATAGCCGCAATGAGCTGTGCTGCGTATCAAAAATGACCGCAGCAGTCGTAGAGCGAAGGTAGTTACTTTTCGATTGGGTAAATTGTAATTTCCATACCCGCACCAATCGCAGATATACGTAGTAATGTATCTGCATCTAAGGCTTGATTAAAGCACTTAGGGGAAGTGCCTGATTCAAAACCAATATCAAACGTTCTACGTGAACAGCTTAACCATTGCTTTAGCGCGTTACGCGAACACGATTCAATAAGCTCACATATATGGTTTATTGCTTTGTCAGGCGTGTTTACTACACCTGTTGCTTCAATACGCGCTAATTGACGGTATTCGTCTTTGTCATAATGTAAAATCGTCGCGACTTTTTTCAAGTCTGCCACTAGCAAACTAATATCTTGCTTTGATTCAAGCTCAAGATCTACATTTAAAAATTGAATTTCCGACATCGTTTCGTATTTATCCTCTAATAATTTCATTGCAAACTTTAACGCAGTTTTACCGTTATACCAAATCAACTATGCTCTATTAACCACTTTATATAGATATTTCGCAGCTTTTAAGTATTTTTTAGCGTTTAAAGCTAGCTGGATATCAAACACTCAGCTCAATAAAACAAATAAGTCATGTTAGCAATTTAAGTGTAATCTTTTTTATTTTTAAATGATTACAGTAAGCTATAGTTTAAACTGCGACAAAATGTCGCAGTAACTAATCCCATTAATGTAATAAACTAGCCTCTAAAAATAATAAGACTAAAACATGAATAAAAAAATATTTAAGTATGCTCGCAAGTTACATAAATGGCTCGGTTATTTGCTCACATTACAAATTTTAGCTTGGCTATTAGGTGGTTTAGTAATGAGCGCTATCCCTCTTGATAAAGTTCATGGGGAGCATCTTGCAACACGTACTCTTAATAACCCATTTACGCAGGCTGATTATGTTGCCTCCCTTGACGATATTGCATCTCAGGTGGTTAATCCAACACAAATAATTTTTGAGAACTTTTTTAACCACACCTATAATTACAGTAATAAATAAAGATGAACAGCAAAGCTTTAACGGTATAACAGGCCGGCCTTTTGAGCCGCCAACTAAAATACAAATTACCGCAAATGCTAAAGCACACTTACTTATTGATGCTCAAGTAACAAGCGCTGTACTGCTAAAGCAAGGTATGCGAGAAGTTGGATATAAAACCAATGTTTGGCAGGTACAATTTGACGACACATTTAACACAACACTGTATTTGTCAGAAAATAACGGCAAAGTTATCACCGTTCGCAGCACACTATGGCGAATTTTCGACTTTTTTTGGATGTTACATATTATGGATTACGATGAGCGAGAGGATTTTAATAATCCGCTGCTTATTAGTTTTGCAGCAACCAGCGTACTTTTTTGCCTAAGTGGAATATTACTACTTATGCAAAACATACGACTAAAACGATTTATCCGAATTAAAAGTAAGAATAAATCAAAGTAGTCATATAGGTTTTTAAGAACTAGCGCACTCTCACCAAAGAGTAAATAAGCCCTAGGAAGTACCCAAGGGCTTATTTTATTCCAAGTGTTTAAATCGACTCAAATGTCGCTTTAACATTTCATTTTCGAAAATCAACTCATCACGCTCATCCAGCAATTGTAGAACTAAAGCTATTGCCGACCAATCTAACGAAAAGTCATGTTGAATACGGGCCGCTTTTTTAACTAAGGTCACTGCAGATACCGTAAATTGCCACTGCGTAACATGCTTCCCCTCAATTGGAACCGCAATATTGTGCTCAACTAGCTCATATAAAATTGCTTCGCTAATATCACTACTCAAACATAGCTCTTTGCTAGTAAGTAAATCATCTTTTTGTGTCACGATAATTTGCATTATGGCTTGCTCCAGTTATTACGGGGATCAAAGTGAGCTTTTTCGGCTAATTCTTCCCAAAGTTTTTTACTGGTATCATCAACAGATGTTGGATTAACAATTTTAAGCACAGCAAATAAATCACCTTTGGCTTTTTTACTCATTAATCCCTTACCTTTAATACGCAAGCGTTGACCAGACTGACTATTAGATGGAATAGTTAATTGGATTTTGCCTGCCAACGTAGGTAAATTTATTTTTGTACCAAGAGCCGCTTCCCATGGTGCAAGAGGGACGACTATATTTAGGTTATGACCTTCAACATCAAATAATGGGTGGGGCACTAAACTAATTTGTAAGTACAAATCGCCATTTTGCCCGTTCGCTGACCCTAATCCGCCTTGCCCTTTTAGTCGAATTCGTTCGCCATTTACTGAACCTGCGGGAATTTTCACTTTAAGTGATTTTTTAATTTCAGAGACACGACCACTACTATCTCGCTGCGGTAATATAAACTCAACAGGCTTAACGGTATCAACTAAAGTCTCTTCAAGAAAAATCGGGAACTCTATTTCCACATCTTGTCCTTTTTGCGCGCTAGCGGCGTTACTTCTGCCCTGCCCGGAACGATTGAATCCACCGGCGCCGCCAAACATTGAATTAACAAAATCAGAAAACTCTTGATCGGTTTGAGGATCGCTTTGCTGATAATTACTTTGCGATGAAGCATTGTTACCACCATAATTACCTTGCTGTTGACGAGCACGATTTTGTTGATGACGGCGTAACTCGTCGTATTTAGTGCGTTCTTCTTTGTTATGAATGACTTCGTAAGCTTCTGCTATTTCTTTAAACTTATCTTCTGCTTGAGGCTCTTTGCTTACATCTGGGTGATATTTTCTGGCTAACTTTTTATAAGCTACTTTAACTGCTTTATCGTCTGCGTCAGGCGATATTCCAAGCACTGCATAATAATCAACAAATTTCATTTGCAATCCAAATCCCCATATTGAGTAAGCTTTAAGCATACTCCTTAACGTATAATCTTGTGTGATTAAAATACGATAAATAGTAAGAAATAAATGAATAGTGAAAATAACTTTGAATAAAAAATTAATCGGACACTTTTTAGTAATATAAGTGCAGGCCTTAAGTTAACTTTATCTTTTATCTTCAAGGCTTTAAACTGCCTGTTCCTGTAGTTCACATTTGTGATGGATATGACTCGATTTATTCTGGCCTTACTGGCTTGTTGTGTGTGTTTTTCGGTATCTGCCGAACAATTTACCCGTTTTTCAACGGCTAAAAGACATTTAATTAAAACCCTCCCTGACAACGCCAAAAGTATTTACTGCGGTTGTGATATTAAAAAAGAAGGCAAAAAACTCATTCCTGATCCTTCTAACTGTGGTTACATTCCTCGAAATACACTTACCCGCTCAGGCAAAGTAAATGTGCGAGCACTACGCATTGAGTGGGAACATATTGTTCCGGCGTGGGAATTTGGTCATCAGCTACAATGTTGGCAAGATGGCGGACGTAAAAACTGCCGTAAAGTAAGTGCTAAATTTAGAAAAATGGAAGCTGATATAAATAACTTAGCGCCAGCTATTGGCGAAATTAATGCCGATCGCTCTAATTATCGTTTTGGCATGCTTAGCGAAAACGCCACACAGTATGGTCGCTGCGAAGTAAAAGTAAACTTTAAGCAACGTGTAGTTGAACCGCCTGTCTATGCACGTAAACGTATAGCCGACACGTACGCTTACATGCAAAAAACATACGGTTTAAAAGTCTCTGATAAACAGCAAAAGTTATTTAATGCATGGCAAAAGCAAGCATTCGCAGATACAAGTAGTGCGAGCAAGCTCTAAGCTTTAACACTCATTTACATAAATCAAAGCTATAAATGTTGAATAAATGAGCGAGTGTTGTAATATTTTAAACAACTTATTTACAAAAAAGCCCTTAACTATGTTTAAAAATAATAAAACCTCGCTTGCCATTTTCACTGCATTTGCGGGCTTTGCTTTGACCGGTTGTGGCGGCGGCGGTAGCGGTATCGACTCAGCCCCTGTAGTTACAACACCTGTTAGTAGCAGTCCAACATGGACTGCGGGTGTATTTGAACCCTCTAACGATTTAAAAAACTTTTGCGAAACCCCGCGTACGGGTAACGACCCCTTTAATAACAACGAGCCTTACCCAGATCAAGCAGGTTCTGCCCTTTACGAAAAACTCTGGCTTCGCTCTTGGAGCGACGAAACCTACCTTTGGTATGATGAGATTGCCGATAACGATCCTGAAAGCTTTGGCACAGTAGCCGATTACTTCGCTCAATTAAAAACAGAGCAGCTTACCGACTCAGGGGCAAAAAAAGATAACTTTCATTTTTCAGAACCTACTGAAGATTACTTTCAAGAAGCGCAATCGGGCGTTACTTCTGGTTACGGTATAAATTGGGCGTTTATTGGCGATACAGCCGACCGTATTTTACGCGTCGCTTATCTTGAAGATGACTCGCCCGCAAGCCAAATAGGCTTTCAACGTGGTGATACTGTACTTTCAGTTGACGGTGTTAGCATTAATACTAATACAGAGTCGGGTGTAGATACGCTTAACGAAGGTTTATTTAGCCCAACTAACGGCGATTCACATACTATTGTTGTACGCAGTAACGATGGCGCCGAAAAAACATTTAATGTAACCGCTGGTAATATTGAGCAAACACCAGTTCAAAATGTTAAAACGATTCCGACTGCAAATGGTTCAAGCGTGGGTTACATGCAATTTAATAGCCATATAAGCATTGCCCAAGAAGGGCTTATTGACGCGGTAAATAAGTTTAAAACCGATGGTATTGATGAGCTTGTAATCGACTTTAGATATAACGGCGGCGGCTTATTGGCGCTATCAGCTCAATTGGCTTATATGGTTGCCGGTAATGCCAACGTTAATAACCGCTTTTATTATCAAACCCAACAAAACGATAAACAACCCGTTGATTCGCCTTTTCCATTTATTGATGAAGAAATAGATTACTCTACTATTTTTAGCACAGGTGAAAACCTACCTGATTTAAACCTATCAAAGGTTTATGTATTAAGCACATCAGGCACCTGTTCGGCATCAGAAGCTTTTATTAATGGTTTAAAGGGTATAGACGCAGAAGTTATTTTAATTGGTGACACGACCTGCGGTAAGCCCTATGGCTTTACCCCAACCCATAACTGCGCAACAACCTATTATACTATTCAGTTTAGTGGGGTAAATAGCAAAGGATTTGGCGAATACGCTGCGGGTTTTACACCAACCCCTACGCCACAATTTGATGCTGATGTTCAAGGTTGTGAAATTGAAGACGACTTTGATCATCAGTTAGGCGACAGTGACGAGGCCGTTTTAGCCACCGCATTATTTCATGTTGAAAATGGCAGTTGCCCAATTAGAACGGCTGCTGCAAAAGCAGAGCCAGCTAATTTTTCAAGCTCTCGTGAATCTCTCATTCCTTTAAATATGCCTGAGCAATTTACCCAGCGTAATATGGACTTAACTTGGCCAACACTGAGTGAGGAAAGGTAATGGCTAAATTAGTACTCCCATTAGCTACCTTATTCGCTTTAGGTGGATGCCAAAGTGTAAATAGTGATCCCGCTAAACCCGCTATATTAACGAGCGTTAATCCTAGCGTTATTGCAACACTACAACAGGCAATCCAACAAGCTAAGGGAGGCGCATTAGTAACACTTTCCGATTCGGTATTTACTAAACGTAGCGAACTGCTAATTGATCATGCAATGAGTAAAGGGTCTGATGGCAGAGTAATTATGGGCGCGCATAATATAAAATCTGAGAAGTTTATTTTGCAACTACGTAATAACCAATGCGAGCTTTACTATCCTAAAAAAGAGCTTACTACAGTACTTGAAGGTGTGACCTGTAAAGAGTTATAAGGCACTTTATTAGCGTTTATAAAAAGGCGCGCAGCACATCGCTGTACGCCTTTTTCTATTTTAAAGCGTTATTACAAGTCTTCATGCGGACCAAACACTTCATAATGAATCTGCTCGTTTTTAACACCTAGTTCAAGTAACTGCTTTTTTATAAATGCCATAAAACCGGCAGGACCACATAAGTAAAAGTCGCCATTACTCAATGGTAGCTGTGCTTGTACTGCATTTAGGTTCATTAACCCAGTAAAGTCAGCGCCCTCTGTCGCTTGGTTAAACCACGTTATTGTTTTCAAGTGGTTATTCTGCGCTGTTAGATCATATAAATATTTTGAAAACGAATGTTGCTGAGTATTTTCGCAAGCATGTAAATACATAATCTCTTGATTAGAATTGTCACTTAATAACGTTTCAAGCATAGCCAGCATTGGCGTTTGCCCAACACCTGCTGAAATTAGTACCGCTGGACTTGTATTATTACGTAAAAAGAAGTCTCCTGCCGGCGGGTATAACTCAACAATAGTGCCTTGCTCTAATGAGTGTAAATAATTAGACACCATGCCAGGCTTTGGCTGTAGCTCTTTTTTAACACTAATACGGTAGTTTTTAGCGTTACTTTTTTGTGAAATAGAATACTGGCGAATTTCTTCATATTCAGCGCCCTCTGGCTTAACTTTAATACCTAAATACTGCCCTGGTTTATGTGTAATAACAGCTTCGCCATCAACTGGCGTAAGTGTAAAACTCGTTACTAGTTCTGATTCGGCCTGTTTGTTGGTTATTTCAAATTGCCGAGTTCCCGCCCAACCACCGTGTTTATTTTTACTGTGCTCATACAAAGCAGCTTCTTCGGTTATACAAATATCAGCAAGTACTCCGTAAGCTTCGCGCCAAGCGTATTCAACATCGGGAGTAAATTGCTCAGGAAGAAGCTCTTTAAGCGTACCAATTAAGTGTGCACCTACAATAGGGTAATGCTCAGGTAAAATATTCAAGCTTGTATGCTTATGATTAATACGTGTTAGCGCTTCTTTTAATACGGCTAAATTATCAATATTTTGTGCATACGCAGCCAATGCATTAAAAAGTGCAAATTGCTGACGACCTGTATCTTGGTTCGCCATATTAAAAATATTTTTAAGCTCAGGATTATGACTAAATAAACGCTTATAAAAATGATCGGTAACAACCGTACCCGCCTGCGCTAATAACGGAACAGTGCTTTTTACAATCTCAATGGTTTTATCAGATAACATATGTGTTTCCTATGGATGAACTAACCACGACGCCCATCAACACGACGCCGCGTTAATATAGGTGTGCAGTGAATTAAAAATAATAAAAAAGCCACTAACCACAGCACAGCACTTATTTGCCAAGCAAGGTGAGGCCCAATAATAAAAGGGAGTAATGAACGAGTAATAGCGGCCACAAGCAAAAACGCAAAAGCAATAGCCATGTAATGAGGAATAGCGAGTGTACGCCCTGTATGACCATGTGATACACGCGTCATCATTGCTAAAATCATCATACCTATTGTGCCAATAGTGATTAAGTGCAGCGCATCTTTAAATTGTATTGCACTACTATAAAAGCTAAATGCAACCATCATTAACCCTACGCCTAACGTAAGATAGGAAAAATGCAAAGACCATAACAACGGCACTCTCAATACCTTGCTATCCCACCAAAAACCAGCCCTGACCAGGTGAAGCGCAGCAACAGTTGCAACAACTAACGCAGGGTTAATCGTGTTCAAAAACAACTTGTTGATAAAAAATAAAGTGATAGCCACAATAGATAAATACATCACTGCTTTATCTATTTTAGGCGTGCGAACTTGCTCGGTTAAACCCAGACCTTTAGCGGTAAAAAATGGTAAAACGCGACCCGCAACAATGCCAACTAGTAAAGTAATGACGAGTACTGCGGTATCAACCACACCAAGTGCAAGCTGCATGTTTTGCTTTAAAATGAGTATTAAATACAATACATTGAGCCCACAAAGCACAGCTAAAATAGCTAAAAACGGATAGTTACTCTTGCTATTGGCTTTTAATAACATATTAGCCAGTACAGCTATGGCGCCTAGCCACCAAATAACTTGTAATGTAAGTGCAGCATATAAATTAAAATGAGCAATATCGGGCAATATCACAAAAAAGGCTAAGCGCGCTGCAAGCCATATAAACGTAAGCCACATAAGAGCTTTGCCACTTATGCTCGTAACGCCTGTCCATGTTTGTGCTGCGGTAAGTAAAAAGCCAACAGCTACAACTCCTGCAAAGCCAAACAGCATTTCGTGCGCGTGCCATAATGTCGCAGATATCGATAAGTGCCAACTTGCATGGCCTGTTAAAATAAGTAGCCAATACCCCACCGAAAAAAATGCCAATAAGCCACCGCCTAAAAAGAAAGGTCTAAAAGCGAGCATCCATAACGGCCATCGAGATACTTGATGAATAGCAACGCGTGCTGGCATTGGCTCAGTTAAGTTTATAGGGCGCATTATCGTACCTCCTGCCCTAAACCATGTTGTGCAACACAGCGCAGTACGTAACTTACTTTTAAAATAGCAGCAATAACAATAGTGCCAATATGAGCTGATACTTGCACCGCCATGGAAAAGTGCTCTGCAAACGGATAGCTAATTAAAATACTTGCCGTAATACACACTAAACTCACAGCCAATGCAGTATTGGCTGCAAATAATACTGTTTCGTATAGTGAACTGAACTGTGTTTGGTTGTTTAAATTATTCAGCATTAGTGTGTTCATAGCGACCTCTGTAACTAACTACGTTACTTAGCTATTACACATACTGTGCCAATAAATCTATTCAAGTAAATTCAATAGGTTAAATTAAACTACTTTACACTATGAGTCTTTATGACCTACTATAAATTAACTCACAAAAACACGAATAGGTCATTTTGACATGAACCAGCAATTCAACCTTACACAAGTTGCTCTAGAGCTTGCTCAAAGTACACTGCACGAGCATAGCTTTGATCAATTACTAGCAACGGTTGAGCGGGTGATTCCTAGTGATGCAAGTGCGTTATTAGTGCTTCAGGGCGAGCAATTAAAACCACTGGCAATTAAAGGATTAATGTCCGACAGTCTTGGCAGACGATTTAAAATAGTAGAACACCCTCGCCTAGAAGCTATTTGCAAAAGCACACTCGCGTTACAATTTGCGCACGACTGTCCACTACCCGATCCATACGACGGATTACTATTAGCTAAAACCGGCGACATACCGGTACATGCATGTTTAGGCTTACCTCTTTATGATAAAAACGCGCTACTTGGCGTACTTACGTTTGATAGCCTTAACGCCAATGCATTTAACAGCATAAGCGCTGATACACTCAATACTTTACAAACGCTGTGCAGTGCGCACTTTAAAACAGCTTTAGAGCTTGCCCATTACAAACAGCATGCACAGCACTCAAGTGCATTAGTGCAAGAACTAAATCGTGAAGCGTTAACACGGGACGGCGGTGAAATTATTGGCCAAAGTCCGCTAATGCAAACACTTAAGAACGAAATTAAACTCGTTGCAGCATCTAACTTTAGCGTGCTTATATTAGGTGAAACAGGAGTAGGAAAAGAACTTGTTGCGCGTAATATTCACTTAAATTCAGCTCGAAAAGATCAACCGCTTATTCACTTAAATTGTGCATCGCTCCCTGAGAATCTTGCCGAAAGTGAATTTTTTGGTCATGCAAAAGGGGCTTTTACAGGCGCACAAAATTCGCGCCAAGGTAAATTTCAATTAGCTGATGGAGGCACGTTATTTTTAGATGAAATTGGCGAACTGCCTCTTGCCATGCAAAGTAAATTATTACGAGTGCTACAAAGCGGCGAAATACAAACGGTAGGAGAAGACACGCCAAAGTACGTAGATGTACGCGTCGTTGCCGCAACCAACAGAAATTTAAAAGAAGAAGTAGAACAAGGTCGCTTTAGAGCCGATTTATACCATCGTCTCAGTGTCTACCCTATTACTGTGCCACCACTTAGTAAACGGGAGCACGACATAACACTCTTAGCTGGTTATTTTATTGAGCAAACAGCCCGTAAATTAGGGATAAAACAATTAAAACTGAGCCCTGAAGCGCAAGTATCGCTTAATCAATACAACTGGCCAGGTAACATTCGCGAGCTTGAGCATGTCATTAGCCGCAGCGCCCTAAAAGCAAAACAAAGCCAATGGCAAAATCCAATAATAACCATTACAAGCGAGCACTGTGATTTAACACCTAGTGCGCCGAAAAACTCTTTAGTAGCAAGCCAAAGTACAACCAACGCCTTAATCAACCAACCTTTAAAGCAAGCTGTAGAATCGTTGCAATACAACGTAATTACTGAGCAATTAAAGAAGCATAACTACAACTGGTCAGCAGCAGCAAGAGTGCTTGAATTAGATAGAGCTAACTTAGTACGCTTGGCTAAACGCATAGGGATAGAAGTAAGAAAAACACTATAATCATCCAAAACACAGCTAAAATTATTGATTAGCAGCCAACTTACTAAAGTGTGTTTTTAACAACCCTGCAAAAGCTTGTACTTTAGCAGTGCGATGTACTAGGTGATGCGTGACTAACCATACATCGGTAGGCCAGCTTAACTGACTGTGCAATATAGGCACTAAATCAGGATATTGCGCCGCTACGTCATGTTGTAATCCGCCAATGCCTAGCCCTTTAATGATTGCACGAGTCGCTTCTGCAGTTTCAGATACTCGCAGCTTTATTTGCGATGCAGGAATGTGCTCATCAGCCCATGCAAAATAAGGCACGCGGGCATTAAAACCTGCCACGCCCGATACAAAGTTATGTTGTTGTAAATCAATTAATAATTTAGGCATACCGTATTTATTAATGTAACGTTTATTAGCGTATAAACCCGATGAAAGCTGCGCCAAATGCTGAGCAATATAATCGCCTTCATCAGGTCTTGGGCCTGCACGCACTGCAATATGTGCTTGTCCGTGATCGAGCCTTAGCCTTTTTTGTTCTAAAATAACCTCAAGCTGCACTTGTGGATGTAGCGCCTGAAATTGCTCACATACATCACCAAGGACATCCATGAAGCCACTTACCGTCGTTAGCAACAAACTACCTCTAAGGGTGCTATCGGCCGCTACTATATCGTTATGTAACTGCTCTAAGGAGCTATGGATTGTTTGTGCTGTTGCAAATAACTTGGTGCCAATTTCAGTAACCTTGTAGCCACGAGCATGGCGATGAAAAAGCCGTGCATTTAAGTTTTTTTCAAGATTATTAATTCGCCTAAGCACTGTGCTGTGGTGCACATTAAGCTCCTCGGCCGCTGCTGTTAGCGTGCCTAACCGTGCCACTTCAAACGCAACTTTAACGTCTTGCCAATCTTCAAATTTTATCGCCATGCTGCCTACCTTTTACTTATGTGCATATACGCACACAAGTGTTGCGTTTATTAGGGTTTTCTACAAGTGAAATTTTGCTACATTAGTCATGTAACTTAAAACATTAAAAGGCCACTACCATGTCAGCACCAAAAATTATCGCCCTAGCAGGAAGCCTTCGCCAAGAAAGCTTTAATCAAAAAATTATTAATGAGGCAGCACGCTTTGCTCTACAAACAGGTGCTGAAGTAGAAGTAATAAAACTAAACGAATTAAACATCCCACTATTTAACGAAGATATTGAAGCGCAAGGTACACCAAGCGATGTACAGCTTTTAAAAGATAAGCTACGTACAGCCGACGGTATTTTACTAGCAAGCCCAGAGTACAACGGCTCTATTACCGCAGCACTAAAAAATGCGATTGATTGGGCATCGCGCACAGAACAAGGTGCTGTTCCTGCTTTTCGTAATAAAGTGGTTGCTTTGTTTGCAGCATCGCCTGGTGGGCTTGGCGGCTTACGCGGTTTAAATCATGTGCGTGATATATTAAGCGGCATTGGATCGTTAGTACTTGCCGATCAACTTGCAGTACCCGCTGTGCACACATTGTTTAATGAAAATGGGCAAATAAATGAACCTGTAACGGCTGAAAAAGTATCAGCCCTCGCTCATCAGTTAGTAAGCGTTGCAAGTAAGTTAAAATAACTTGCACGCACGCCTACTTACTTTGTCGCTGCTATTTTGGCGGCGATAAAGTCGGTATGCGTTACATATAAAAGCCCTGCTACTTTACGTATAACGTAGTCTTCTTGGGGATCTATTTCTCCATCGGCATACGCTAAGCGCCATAATAACTCTATTATTTCTATTCGCTGCGCCGCGCTACAATGCTCATTAATCTGCTTTGAAAACTGAAAGTAATCTATCGAATCATCTAAGCTACTTGCCGCATTATTAGTAAGCTCATTAACCTCAGTGTCTGTTAAATTAAAGTACTTTTTTAAGGTTACAGTCAGGGTTCGTTGTTCATCATGTTCAAGCTTGGTATCTGCGCGCATAACTTCAATTAATAATGCAGCAACCGCTGTTTTTAAATCGTGCTCTTGCATACTTGGCTGCTGTTCATCGAATACAGCAAAAAGTTGTTTTATTTGTTTGAACATCACACTTTCCCTTTTTGGGTGTTAGACTAATACGTAAAGAAATCGACCTTATTACTCTTATTAATGGGTATAAAGTTCGCAAATTAAAGGATACATTTTATGAAAGGAATAAACACACCACGCTTATTTATAGGCGCTACGCTGGTGGCCCTTTCGAGTGCAAATACTGCACTTGCTGAAAAAGCCGAAACCGAGAAGCTCTACGACTTTGATAACAAAGTACATTACTACCAAACACAAATTGGCGAAGACAACTATAAAATAGAAATCCAGTCAGACGATTACAAACACTTTACCAATCAAAGTGTATTTTTGTTACGTCATGCTGACCGTCTATGCCGAGGCAATACCTTTATGTTGAAAGTACTTGAAGGCGTGCAAGAGTACGAACGCTTTCCAACAAAACCACGCGCTTACCAACCAGATTTAAGTGTTTTACTCCAATGCGAAACTAAAGAAAATACAAGTAAGGGTAAGTAACCTTAGTCTTTATAACCCCAAGGTGCTGATGGTGGAGTAATTGGTTTAGTTAAATCAAAACCCACCTTAAATTCACGTCCTTGGCGAATTAATCGATAAGTAAATACTTCTGGGTAAATATACATTTGCCATGTATTACCTACAGACTGCGCAAGACCTTGTTTTACAAATAACTCTTTAGAGTATTGGTCTGCTGGAAACGACTGTATCTGCGCAAACCCTGCATCAAGCGTATGGCCACCATACATAGTTGATGCGTCGTCTGTTCCATCTTTATGACGATGATCGTGCTTTAAACTCAAGCCGCTACCCGTTTTAGTTATGATCCACGTACGTGATGCATCGTCTCCTACATGAAACGGTACTTGTAACTCAGTCTCACTACATTTACGTACATGCATAACCAGTTTTTTATCTGTAAATGAGCTTGGGCCTTTCGCATTATCTACCGCTACTTCACCTTCAAAAGCTTTACCGCAATGCGCTGCAATACTATTAAAAAAGGCATCATGAGTAGGAATAGACACTAACGGTGCAGGGCGTGCAAAGGCTGTCGATGAAGCAAGTAATAAAGTTGCTGCAGTTAATAATTTCATATGTTTCTCGTTATAGTTATTTTAAAACACCTGTAATAGTACAGTTTTCTTTAGTGCTTTATTAGAAGTATCTCTACCTAATTAAATATGCAATTCAGTTGAGTGTTTAATAGATAATTAAATGAACCATAATAACTCACGCATGATTTTCTGCAGACGTAAAAAAGCCCGACTCTTTCGAATCGGGCTTTCTACAATGTTAAGTCGGTGAGCTACGCAGTAGGGTGTCGTAGTGCCCACAGCGGTAAAAAGTCACAGTGAAATGCTACATACTTATCGGCGTGCAGAGATATTGAGTGATTTTGGTGTGATTAAACATAATTTTAGCGTCAGGAGTCACTTTGCTCACCCGACCTACGTGGTGGGTGCTGATGTGAGTGTTAATTGCGCGCATTTCACTTTTTCTGCAGACGTAAAAAAGCCCGAATCGTTAGATTCGGGCTTTCTACAATTTGAAGCCTGGTAATGTCCTACTTTCACATAGCAAATGCTACACTATCATCGGCGCTGTTTCGTTTCACTACTGA
>NZ_JASDCB010000087.1:0-14924 GCF_030408135.1 Pseudoalteromonas sp. APC 3691
TGTTATCTCCCAAAGCATGGAAGTTATTGTGGTTAAAGAGAATAAAAACACCATTGCCTGAAACTGCTCCAAATATGTCATGGGCGTATCAGGAACTGGCAAAGTTAGGAGGCTGGAAAGATACCAAGCGCACAGGGCGTGCATCTGTGAAAGTGTTATGGCAAGGATGGCTTAAGTTACAAGCCATCCTGGAAGGCTACGATTTAGCAAAATCTCTTGAGTCAGACTTGTGATCAAGAGACAGCTTTTCAGTGCCTTTTTTATTTTTTAGTTAAAAAGCATTAGCTTAATTATTCATCATCTTCAACAAGCGTCATTAGTGATGTGTTACCACCTGATGCTGTTGTATCAATACTGATTGTTTTTTCAGTAATAAGACGTTTGATTAATGTATCGTAATACTCAGAGCTAATTACTGGTAAAATAGCACCTTTACGCTGTGCAAGCTGTTGACTAAAGTAGCCCAAGCGAGACGAGCGAGCAGCAACTACCGCACCGGCTAAATGAGGGTGCGCCAAAATAGCTTGTAACTGGTTAGGTTTAGCTACTTGGAAAACGCCTTCTGCAACACCTGTAGAGATAAATTTATCTTTAAAGGCAACGGCTTCATCATAAAACAGCTCAGACGCTACAGTAATTACCGTATTACCTGCGGCAATAGCAGTGATGATAGACAATGCCCAGAAGTTAAATGATGTGCTCTTATCTGCATAACACACTACACAACCACGCGCTTCTAGATGAAGTGTATTAGACTCACCCGTTGGCCCTGGCAGGGTAGTAAATTTACGCATGTGCTTTTCAAGGCGGTTAAGCTGTGCACGAGCTTCTGATAATGTTAATGCTAAATCGTCTGCTAAATCGTCGATAATTTCTACCGTCGCGATTTTAGCAAGCAACTGACGCACAGCCGAAACACGGTCGTTTAGTGGTGTTGCACGCCAGATTTTTTCATCGCGCATTGAGTTAGCCATTAGCTTTTTAACTTGCTCATTTGCACCGCTGTAGTGGTGTAAATCAAGCTCATCTGGCGTCAGGTTTGTCATTTGCACGTTATCTGGTGATGCCTTTTCTTTTACTAAACGTTGAAGGTAGTTAGGGCCACCGGCTTTAGGGCCAGTACCTGATAAACCACGGCCACCAAATGGTTGCACACCAACAATAGCACCAATCATGTTTCGGTTAATGTAAACATTACCTGCACGTGACATTTTAGCAAGGTACTCACAGCGCTCTTCAATGCGTGAATGTACACCCATTGTTAAGCCATAACCTGTGTTATTAATTTGATCCATCACATCATCAAGTTCGCTCGATTTAAAGCGAACAATATGAACACATGGGCCAAATACTTCACGCTTAAGTACTGATAAATCTTTGATTTCGTATAAACGAGGTGCAAAAAAGTATGCGCCATTTTGAGTGTTATCCGGGATTTTACACTCGTAATGAAGTATAGAATTACCTTTTAAGTACTCAACGTGCTCGTTTAAGTTTTTAAGTGCTTTTTCATCAATTACCGGACCAACATCAGTTGATAGTAACGATGGGTCGCCAATGTGTAGCTCAGCTAGCGCACCTTTAAGCATTTCAATAATGCCATCTGCTACGTCATCTTGAATGAATAAAACACGAAGAGCAGAACAACGTTGCCCAGCACTTTGAAAACCAGAACTGATCACATCGTCAACTACTTGCTCAGGAAGCGCCGTTGAGTCAACAATCATACAGTTTTGGCCACCTGTTTCTGCAATTAACGGTACTTGAATATCGTTACGTGCAGCAAGTGTTTGAGAAATTAATGTGCCTGTTTCAGTAGAACCTGTAAACATAACCGCTTGAATACGTTCATCAGGAACAATTGTTTTGCCTACTTCAGAACCACGAGCAATAACCGGTTGAACAACATGCTCAGGTAAACCAACAGACAGCATTAGTTCAATAGCACGAAGGGCGATTAAACTTGTTTGCTCAGCAGGCTTTGCAATTACAGTGTTACCTGTAACAATCGCAGCAGCAACTTGGCCTAAGAATATTGCAAGCGGGAAGTTCCACGGGCTGATACATAAAATAACGCCACGGGCTTCAAAACGCTCATCTTGCGATAGCTCCTCAGCGCGCGCCGCGTAGTAACGGCAAAAATCAACCGCTTCACGTACTTCATCAATACCATCTTGCGCTACTTTACCTGCTTCTTTAATACAGATGGCAACAAGTTCGTCGTGATGACGCTCTAATATGTCAGCAACGCGACGCAGTAAGTTAGCTCGCTCTCTTACTGGTGTTTGTGACCATGACTCAAGTGCAGCTTCAGCGTTAGCGAGTAATACTTTCATCTCTTCGCCAGTTTGCAGTTTAACGTGGCCGATGATTTCTTTGTGATTTGCAGGGTTTTTAACTGCAAGTGAGCCTTCAGGTACTTGGCTTTGCTCAATTAAGTGCTCGTTAAACCATGTTTCAAGATTCTCTTTGAAAGGGGTGATAACGTTAATGTCGGTTAAATCCATGCCTTTTGAGTTAGCACGTTCTTCACCGTATAAATCAATTGGCATTTTGATTTGCGTATTGTACTTATTACGCAAGCCTTGCAATGTTTCTACAGGGTCTGGAAGTAATGATTCAACAGGTTTTGTTGTATCTACAATGGCGTTCACAAATGATGAGTTAGCACCATTTTCTAACAAACGACGAACAAGGTACGCAAGGAGGTCTTCGTGTTGACCAACTGGGGCATACACGCGGCATTGAATTTTTTCTTCGTTAACGATTTGGTCGAATAATGACTCACCCATGCCGTGTAAACGTTGGAATTCAAAACCTGTATTGTCGCCTTTGGCTACTTCTAAAATAGTCGCGGCAGTGTAAGCGTTATGTGTAGCAAATTGCGGATAAAGCACATCGCGCGCTTCAAGCATTTTAATAGCACACGCTTTGTAAGAAACGTCTGTTGTTGCTTTACGGGTAAATACTGGGTAGTGATCTAAACCATCTTGCTGTGTGGTTTTGATTTCAGTATCCCAGTATGCGCCTTTTACTAGACGTACCATCATCTTGCGACCAACGCGGGTTGCAAGGTCAGTTAGCCATTCAATTACAAAAATAGCGCGTTTTTGATACGCTTGAACCGCTAAGCCAAATCCTTGCCAATCACCAAGATCTTCATCACTGAATACCGCTTCAATTACATCTAATGAAATATCTAAACGGTCTGCTTCTTCTGCATCAACGGTAAAGCCGATATCGTATTTTTTAGCGGCAAGAGCAAGTTCTTTTAACTTTGGTACAATTTCTTCCATCACACGGTCTTTATGAGTGAACTCATAGCGTGGGTGAATAGCAGAAAGCTTAACTGAAATGCCCGGGCTGTTAATTGGACCACGACCATTAGCCGCTTTACCAATTGAGTGTATAGCATTCATGTAGCTGTCAAAGTAACGCTTCGCATCTTTCATTGTGCGCGCGCCTTCGCCTAGCATATCGTAAGAATATACGTAACCTTTTTGCTCTGTTTCGGCAGCACGTTCAATTGCTTCGTCAATGGTACGACCCATTACGAATTGCTTGCCCATAATTTTCATAGCAAAGTTTACAGACTTACGAATAACTGGCTCACCTAAACGACCAATGGTCTTTTTAAGCATGCCGAACTGTTGTTCTTTAGTTTTGTCTGTGTAGTTAACCATTTTACCGGTAACTAATAATCCCCAAGAAGATGCGTTTACAAATAAAGAATCGCTGCTTCCTAAATGAGAGCTCCAATCACCTTTGGCTAACTTGTCACGAATAAGTACATCTTGAGTTGCTTTATCTGGTACGCGAAGCAGCGCTTCGGCCAAACACATTAATACAACGCCTTCTTCACTAGAGAGTGAAAATTCATTTAAAAGCGCATCAACACCGCCTTGCCCATCTTGCTCTTTACGAATGTTCAAAACAATCTGGCGGGCTCTTTCCCAGGCACGACTTCGTGCTTTTACGCCTACTTCTGCAAGCGGTAAAATATGATCAATAACTGCATTTTCATCTATGCGGTAAAAGTCACGGATTCTTTGTCTGATAGGACAAGTAGTAGTTAAATCGCCGTTGAATAACATAAGCAACCCTCAGGATGTTAAGAATTAAAGTAAAATTAATTACCAATAAATTACCAGTGATATTGTGAGTGCATTCTAATTAAAATTCAGCAGAATATGCTGGTTAAATTTCGCGATTTACGATAATTTACAGGGTATAAATTTAACTTATCCGCATAAAATTCTGTTATGACAATTCCAAATAGATTACGCATGCTAGATCGTATTGATTTAGCCATACTAGACGTTCTTCAAAAGAACGGCAGAATTTCTAATGTTAACCTCGCAAAACAGGTTAATTTGAGTGCCAGCCCGTGCCTAGATCGGGTTAAACGATTAGAGCAAGAAGGGTATATTGAAGGCTATTATGCCAAGCTTAGCGAAGCTAAACTTAATCAGAGCTTAGTAGCGCATGTTCAAGTATCGCTTGTTGCTTCAAATACAGCTGTATTTAAAGTATTTAGAGAGCACATATTAAGGATAGAACAAGTAGTCGAATGTGACATGGTTGCTGGTGGTTATGATTACTTATTAAAAATTCGCGTTTCTAATATGGAAGAATATAGACAAGTTCTTGGCGACTTAGTAGATATTCCCGGCGTGGGTACTCATCATACTTATATGGTGATCGAAAAGATTAAAAAGGACGAAGGATTGCTAATCGATATTTAAGCTTTTCTCAAGTAATAAAAAAACCGCAATTGCGGTTTTTTTATTTTAGTAGATAAATGCTATACCAAATAGTTAGTACATCACCTTATACATAATTTATTACGACCTTCCGACTTCGCTCTGTATAAGGCAGTATCCGCCGCGCATATTAATGCCTCAGATGTTCTGTATTGATTATTGTATTCACACGCTAAACCCTGACTTACACTTATTTTTACATTCGCTGGTAAACCGAGATCTCTAAAATTAATGTTGAGTATTTTTTCTTGAATACGTTTAGCAATCATTTGTGCATTTGAAATGTGCGAACGAGGCAGCACAACAGCAAACTCCTCACCACCATAGCGTGCTACTAAACTGTCTTTAGATGGTAAGCACTCTTTAATTGCACGAGCGACTTTTTGAAGGCACTTATCACCTTTTACATGGCCAAAGTTATCGTTAAATAATTTAAAGTAATCAATATCAATAAGTATAAAGCTAAGAGGCTGCTTGTTAACTATGCACTCTTGCCAATTTTTTATGATGGTTTTTTCTAAAGTACAACGATTAGCAATACCAGTGAGGTGATCAAGTCTGGCTACGTTTTCCAGTACTTTATACTTTTTAACGTGCTTTGAAATATCATGCATTATACAAATAAAAAGTGGGGTACTTGAGACTACCGATTCGGGTAAACATGATACAGATAACTCAACATCTAAACAGTTACCATTGTTTTTTCTTATTTTAACTTCTTTCGGACCATGATTGAGTGGTGTTTGATAGTTTTTTTTCCAACTTTCAAACATGTATTTATAGTCATCGCGATACTGTTCTTGTAAACAATCTTGCCATTTTTTACCTATTAATGAATCAGACGTTACATTGAAAAAACGTGCTGCTACGGGATTTACTGATTCAAACACCCCATCTGCATTAACAATAAAAATAGCATCGGCCATGACATTAGTGACATTAATAATTGCGCTTATTTTTTCATTGTTAACGGTATTAGAAATGCTGCTGATTAATGCAGATACAGCGCTGTCGGTGTTGTTTGCTTTGCTATTTTCATTATTGTTAGACATGGTGTTGCTCATTTTTATTGTTAATGAAACTTTATGTCTAGCAGTTTATTCAATTTATCGTTTTTAAACCTTTCGGTAACCTTCTGATTTAAGTTGTTGTTATTTAAGTTTATTTAAAGGTCGTTTTTAAATAAATTACACCGCAATTAATATGCCTGTGCAATTTAAAAATAAGCATTACTAATTAGAGTTCTTTTTCATTCTTAACTTGAGGATCAGCGCTTTCATATTTATTGCCATTACACTCAACGTTAAAGATTAAGCATACAGAGCCATTATTTTCATCTGTGTCGGTAATGATAATTGTGTGGCCGTTGTCACTTACTTTATAGCTGAAGTCTTGGGCGCATGGTTTTTGTGTGTCGTTATCGGTGATAGTAGCGCCAGTAAATACGAAACCATTTTGAATTGTGGCGTCGTCTAAATTGTAGTTGCCAGCGGTTTCAGTTCTTACAACACCACCGCCAGTAGCGGATTCGCCATTTTTTGTATAGCTAAAAATAGCTTCACCGTTGTTAAGTTTAATATTGACTTGAAAGTCGACATTTTCTAGGGTGTTATTCATATCATTTCCTTTATGAGTAATTATAGTTGGAAGTTCGTAATGCCTAATTTAACTAGGCTTGTTTTTATTTCTGATATCTCGTCTTCCCTGTTTAAACAGGTATAAGTTTGTACTAGTGGGTATGTTATTTTTACGCTCTGACTTATTTTTGCAGCTTCAGAAATTGCTTTGATAGCACTTAAGCAAAATTGCTCTCGCTGTTTATTAGTTGTAGCTAAGTTTGCTTTGATTAAGTTTATTCTTGTATATACTAAGTAATCACCAGTTTTAGTTAGGTTGGCTAATTGATGTTTGTAGTTTTCATTATTCTCAAGCTCAGTTAATAACTCCTGCGCTTTGAGTGGTGATTGTCTATTTATAAAATATTGAATCAGTGTAATTTGTGTATTAATAGTGCTGGTATTTTTAAAATTTTGAGATTTTAAAAAATTAATTATTTTTTCAATTGTTGAGTCAGTAGCTTCATCAGTAGATAGCATTAGTGAATGTGCTAAAGAGCGATAATACATAAGCTGAAATTTATTGTTTTTTGGATCTTGTACTAAAGCTTCATTGATAACTTGATTAGCCAAGCTGGCTTTTTTATGGGCCATCCGTTTATCACTCAAATAGCTCAGTAAATAACTTTGTTGCATATATAGGTTTGCTGACGTGTAAAAAAGGCTTGCATCACTAGGGTAGTCAGCAATCAATTTTGTGATTACGCCAACTGCACCTTCCAATATATTAACTGCTTCATTAAAGTTACTTAGCTTCTCTTCTGTTTTTGCAAGCCAACTAATCGTATCGGATTTATCTCGAAGTAAATCTTTGTTATTAGGTTTCAGTTTAAGCGCTTTATTTTTAAGTAAAAGTGACTCTGCAAAGTTCTTTTTTGCAGCGCTGTAGTTGGATTTTTCTATGTATAAAGAACCTAAAGAATTAGATGAATACGATAATTCCATAATGGAGTTAAAATCATTGGCTGCCAGCGCATACATTTTTTTACTGTAAGCGTGGTATTTTTTAAACATTTGCTCAGTAGCTTGATGATCATTTTGATCATAAGCTAATTGACCTAGCCAAAAGGCATTGGCGCCTGCAAGCGTTAGTAGCTCTAAGTTGTTAGGCTGTATTTTTAATAATGCCTCAAGGCGGGTGCGGGCGTTTTCAAAGGCGGTAAAGGCTTCATCGGTTTTACCGCGCGAATAAGCTACTTCACCCATTGCTTCGAGGGTTTGTGCGTACTGAAAACGGTTGTTAAATTGTGCTTTATTATCGCTAAAGCTAAAAAGTGAACTTGAATCGTCAGTTTGATCAGTAAAATACTCAAGTGCTTTATTACTAATACCATCAAGTAAGTCCATACGTTCAACGCTACGTAATTTATCGGCAAAGTCGCCGACCATAAACCCCAGTAAGCTTTCGGCCTCAAGCTGTTTTTTTTGCGCATGTTGTTGGGCTTTAAAACTAGTGAAGCTCATTAATAACGCGGTAAATGTAAGTAAGCACAATAAAGTAACGGTCACCCGTTTTGCTCTTATTTTTGTTTTTGTTTTTTTTACAGAGCTTTTGATAAGAGCATGCTCGTTATCATCTAATTTAAACAGTTTGTCGTTAAGTAATAGCTGCGCTTCTTGTAGCGGTTTACCTGGCGCTAGGAGGTAAGCACTACTTTTACCTTCATCTACCCAATTTTGTGCTTGATGTTGTAAACGACTTTTTATTGCTAAGGCATCTTTATGGTCATTAATCCATTGTTTTGCGCGCGGCCATTGACGTAATAATGCCTCGTGAGCAAGACTAAAACAGGCTTCTTGGTTTTGTAAATGCGATACAAATAAACGGCTATCGACCATGGCTTGCACAAGCTCTTTTTGGCTTGTGTTTGTTAATGTTTGCCAGCGTGCAGCGCGGCTCGTAATGGTTTTACCATCTGGGTTTAAAGTGATCAGTTGTGATAATACGCTTTTTAGTTGCTGCTGTTGCTCATTACTAAGGTCAATAAATATATCTTCTGCTTTTTTGCCTATGGCGCCCTCAATACCCCCGAGTTTTTTGTAAACACTGTGCAGTAGCTCGTTATTATCACTGCGCTGTAAGTACAGCTCTTGCAATGTGTATTGCAGCATGGGCAATGCATCGGGGTTATTGGCGGTATCGGCGCACAATATTTCATCCAGTGGTGTTTGAGTTTGTGGGTCATTGGAGAACGTTAAATTAGCGGTTAACGCTGGCAGGCGAATAATTTGTTGGAGTTCTTAGCGGTTTGGCGGTGTTAAATCGTAGTGCGCGCCATGAGCTTTGCCTGCCATTAAACTTGGTTGTTCAACCACTAAAGGGTAAAAGTCGTTACGACACGCACTAAATACAATCACAGCTTTAGAGATTGCTAAGCGTTCAATAACCGATAAAAAATGGCTGCGTGTTTCGCTACTAAATATAGGAGAAGAAAGCAGTACTTCTAAGCGGTCAATAAATAAAAATAACTGGGGTGTTTTAAGTTGTGTAGAGGCTTTACTAAGTGCAGCTTGTATGGCGTTAATTACGCCATCTATTGCCAATTCTAGTTGCTCTGCAAGTGTTTGCGCGCTTAATCCTTCAAACACAGGCTGGGCGTTTATATCCCAATCAAGTAATGCAGAAGCTAAGTCTAGAAAAAGTCTATTTTTATGCACATCTGCAAAGTCGATCTGGGTGTAGGAAATAACCTCGATGCTATTATAGCCTCGCTCATCTAGCAGTTTTGGTAAAATTCCAGCATTAACAAGCGAGGATTTACCTGTACCACTAGGGCCAAGTATTAAGCAAAAAGCACGACCGTAATTTACCTGGCTAGATATCCTTTCCAGCAGGGTAGCTATAGATTGGGTACGGCCAAAAAAAACGTGGGTATCATTTGGGTTATATGCACGCAGGCCTAAGAAAGGGGATCCTCCCTGCCATGTACTTTTAGTGCTTGGGATAGGATCTGCTAACGGAAAAGATAATTTTGCAATAATGCGGTAGCCACGTTTACGGATAGTTTCAATATAATGTGGTTCATTGGCTTTATCACCGAGCGCTTTTCTTAGTTGAGTGATAGTTTTATGTAATGGATTATCGCCAATATCAGTATTTTTCCAGCATTTATTGAGCAATTCATCGCTGCTTACAATGTCGCCATTTTGTTGACACAAATGCAATAAAACTTCCATCGCTTTGGGCTCTAACTGTTTGGCTTTACCAGTGAGTTGAATTGAGTTAGTTGAAGGTGTTACTTGCCAATCGCCTAGGTAGAAGGGGTTGCGCATCATCATTACTCATTATTGTTTTTTATTATTAAAATTAAGTGCGTATTGATATTTATTAACACTATTTATATGGCAAATAAATCTATAACACAACTATTTGAGTTTATTCTGAGCAGAGGGGGGGAGTAAAGGATGAGCTTGCAGATATGCAAGCTCAAAATAAAAATAAATTAGCTTTCTAGGTCGGCTTTGTTAATTGTAATGACGCGTTGAGGGAATGGAATTTCAATATCAGCGTTATTAATTGCTTTATAAACACCACCGTTAATAGCCAGTTTGGTTTCGATAATTTTAGTAGTAGGCACCCAATATCGGTAGCTTATTGTAACACCGCTATCGGCGAAGCGTTCAATACCCACTTGTGATAACGGATTTTGTGCGACTAATTCATGTGCTTTAAGTACGTCTTCAATGAGGCTAATCGCGTTATCAGAGCATGCACTATAAGCTATATCTATTTCACCTTTGACCAATGAGTAACTAAATGAGTTGTGAAGTATTTCACCCACTATGTGCTTATTTGGAATGGTGATTTCTACTTTTTCTTCATTGATTAAAATAGTGTAGCCAAGCTCAATTGTTTTAACTTGGCCGCTTACATTTTTAACTTCAATAGTATCACCAACAACAAAAGGTCGAGTGGCTATAATGGCAAGGCCTGCACCATAATTAGAAAGCATTCCTTGCAGCGCTAAACCAGCACCTAAAGATGCAGCACCAATGGCTGCTACAAATGGCGTAACGCTGATACCTATTTTGCCAAGTGCAATAATTATAACCATTACAATTAGCAGTACTTTTACCACGCTACTGACAAAGTTTGTGAGCGTAATATCAACGTTATGGCGGGTCATTAACGCGGCTACAAATTTGGCAAGCTTTTGTGCTATCCACAAACCAATGAGGACGATAAAAATAGCGCCAACAATTTGCATACTGTAGGTAACCATATACTCAGTAAGCATGGTGTAATATTTTTCAAACTGTTCGATTTCAGAACTGATCATAAAGCGCTCTATGTTAGGGCTATGTTGTATTTTTCCAACTATAGCAAAATGTTGACTAAAAATGGATATAACAGCGGCACTATAATCGCTGTTAATAAAGCACTTAGTGCCATTGCAACTGATGAGTAAGCGCCTACTTTTGGATGCTCAGCAATAGCAGCAGCGGTCCCAATTGCATGGCAAGCTGTGCCCATGGCAACGCCTTGAGATTCGTGATTAAAAATATTAATGAGTTTAAAAAGCATAAAACCAAATAAAGCGCCTAGTAAACCAATAAAAATAACTAAAGCCGCAGCAAGTGAGCTAATCCCTCCTAACGAGTCGGTAACAATTAAAGATATTGGGGTCGTCACACTGAGTGCGGCAACAGATGCACTTAGCTGCGCTGGCGAATTAAATAATATGCTTAGCAAAAATGCCACAACGGTTGCGTTAACAATACCTAAGCTACATGTTGCGACTATGAGTAATAGATTTTTTCGTACGTGTGTAAACTGCTGATATAAAGGAAGCGCTAGAGCCACAATTGCGGGCTCTAATAACCAGCTTAGTAATTTGCTGTGCGTGGCAAATTGCGTATAAGGCAAATTTAGATTAACGAGTAATAAAGCAATAATACTAATACTTAAAAATACGGGGTTGGTGAGCGATTTAAATACGCTGCTTTTTATACTTTGGTTTACGGCCCTTAGCGCTAAAAATAATACAATAATGAAAGGAATACTTAGCCACCATAAATTAGGCTGTAGCTCTGAAATAGCGGAAAAAGTAAAATTAGTCATTATTTTCTCTTCCCTTAAAGTACGCAATTACACTGCTAACAAGCAATAAGGTAGTTATAGGGACAAGCACCACAACTGATGCTAAAAATGCCCAGTGCGATTTTATAAGGCCGAGATGCTCAATAAATCCCACGCCAGCTGGAATGAAAAAGATAGGCATAATATTTAAAATAGGGGAGGCGCATGGTTTTACATGTTGCTCTTTTACAATACCCGATAAGAGTAAAACTAATAAAATAACCATAGCGAGTAGCGGTGCAGGAAAGCTTCCACCAATAAAGTGCATAATGAGTTTAGCGCAGGCTAAACATAGTAATATAATAGCGCTACTGAGCAGATATTTCATCAAAGTGGCTCACAGAAAAGATAAGAGCTTAACTTTAACAAATCAAACTCTTTTATGCATTGTGCAATAGTCTACCAATGCTTTGTATTTGCGTAGGTTATATCCGCTTTTCCTTTTGCTTTAGCAATTGCTTTTTTAGTGTTTGGGTTTAGCAGTAAGCGAATTTGGCTGAAAGTTTCTTTAGCGAGTATTTTTCGTTGGTTTGGTTTATAGCTAAGTTGTGTAACACGTTTAATAGCAGCAAGCGTATCGGGTGAGCGCTCAAGTAATGTATTGAGCATGTTTTGCGTGGCTTGTTGAGTATCATCGGTAAGCTGAGTAACTAAACCTAGCTCATTTGCTTGTTGTGCTGTGATTGGGTTTGCGTGGCTTGCAAGCCAAAGTGCTTGGTCACGCTTAACTAAACCGCTCATCATTACATTTGCGCCCATATCGGGGCACAAGCCCCAACGCGCTTCCATAATGGCAAGCTTGGCATCAATATGAACAATCCTGTAATCAGCACCCAGCGCTATTTGTAATCCTCCCCCTAAACAGTTGCCATCAATTTGTGCAATAACAGGCACGCTCAGTGACTGCCAGCCTAATACTACTTTTTGCGCTAAATTTTGATTGCCAGGTAACCATTTAAGCAATAATTTTATAATATTCAATGGTGCCGCCATTACGGCTGATATATCAAGCCCTGCACAAAAATGCTCGCCATCGCCTTTTATTACTACAGCACGAATACTGCGATCTCTTTTTATGTTTTTAATGGCTTTGTTTAGCTCTACAAACATTTCAAAGCTTAATGCGTTTTGTTTTTTTGCTCTGCTAAGCGTGACGGTTGCAATGCCATTTTGTTTTTCTAGTTTTATCATTACACACTCCTCTGACCTGTTAGTTGAGCTTATGTTGTTATAAGAATTAAGTAAAGTGACAGTATTTTTTAAATAAATGGAATTTATTGCTAAAGCTGTAGTCTTAAAGGGTTAGATTTAGATGAGAAAAAGCTAAACAATTAGAACTTGAGATAATAAAATTTTTTACGTTGTTATTTTAAGCTTAAATTAAAAAAGTAATCTTGATATTCAATGGGTTAGTTAAATTGTTATTTATTGTTTGAGCTGCATGCTGAATAAAGCATGACTCAGTTACAAAAAAGTCAGTGTTTTACGCTTTTTTTTATCAAAATGATGATGAGATTTGATAATATAGCGCAACTTAAAAGCTTAAGGTTAAGCACATATGTCGGGTCCACGTTTATATACGGTAGAAGAAGCTACTCACCAAGCTTATGATATTTTTTTAGAGCTAGCGCCAAATAACTTGAGTGATAAAGATGTTGAAGACTTTAATGAGTTTAGAGAAGACCTAGGCTTTATTGAAGAAGACGAGCCAGACGATCAGTGGCAAGATTTTGTTGCCCTTGAGATAGAGCCAGAGCACTTTATTCAGGTGCTAGTTGGTTTAGAATTTGAAAATGATGATGTTTTGTTTGCTAAAATTTTGATTAGTCGTGATAAAGATGCTCCGTTTTGTCATATTTTATGGAAAGAGAGTGAATAAGCAATACCGCTTATTTTTATAATTGTGTGCAGAGAGAGTGTTGTGCGTAAGTATTTATTTTTAATTTTTTTAATAATTAGCTGCCCAAGTTGGGCTGTTGATCCATTTGAAGATTTTCATGAATATGGCAAGCTCTCTGATGAAGAAATTCATGAGTTACACAAAGGTGATATGCTTTACGGTGATACTGAATTTGGTTTTATTCTAAGTAAAGGTAACACCAATTCGACCAGTTTTAAGCTCAAAGGTAATTTATACCAAGATTTTGAAAAGTGGCGTAATCAATTTAAAATAGACTCTCTTTATAAGCGTGATGAAAACGATGAAAGCGGTGGCACTGATGTTACTGCTAATCGTATTTTTGTATCAGCGCAAGGTAACTATAAAGTAGGTGTTAAAAACTCCTCATTTTTTATTTACGGTGATTACGAAGAAGATGAGTTTAGTGGACTTGATTTTAAAAGCACGGTGGCGACAGGCTATGGTGCGCGTGTATATCAAGGCTCTAAAAACAAAGTAGATATTGATATAGGACCTGGTTTATACCGTTCAGTCGCCGATGAAGATTCGGATGTGAGCGAAGATGAAATTGATAAAACCGGTTATTTAGTACGTGTTGCAATGCAGTGGGAACGTTTGGTCTCTAAGCGTACTCGTTTTAATCAAGATGTGAGTATAGAGCAGTCGCTTTCAGGTCTTAATTCTCGCTTAAAATCGGAAACCGCACTGATAAGCCAAGTGATTGGCGCGGTATCACTCAAATTTACCTACATGTATCGTTATAATTCAAAACCCGAAGATGATAAACTCAAGTTTGACTCAGAGCTGAGTGCTACATTGGTATACAGCTTTTAAGTATTTATTTAATTTAGAGAATATTATGTATCAGCATAAACAGTATGCGGTGTTTATCTTTTTTGTATTAGCGTGGATAGGCGGTTTTGTGGCGCTTGCGTGGAACTTGTTAGGCGCTGATGGACCTTTAATAATATTTACTGGGATTTTAGTGCTGGTGGGCTTTTTGTTCCATGGCCTAACAGTAAAAGTAGATGATAAAAATATTAGCTGGGCGTTTGGTCCAGGCGTTGCTGGGCAAAGTATTGAGCTTAGCGAAGTAGTAGAAGCAAAAGCAGTTCAAAACTCTTACAGGCACGGTATTGGTATGCGAATTACTCATGATGGTTGGGTATATACAGTATCTGGCTTTAGTGCAATACAGTTAACGCTCAAAGATGGCACCTTGTATAGAGTTGGTACAAACGATCAAAAAGGTTTACTAGCTGCTTTAAAAGAAAAAAACGTATCTATTGCGCTGCCTAGTAAGCCAAAAGCTGAAACGGTTAAGCGTAACAATATGATATAAAAAAAGCGCCTAAGGCTAACACCATTCAGTTAAGCATGCTTTGACTTAATGGTGTACCGAGTTTTTGAAATTCGAACGGTCCTACTTTTGGGCCGTTTTCTTTTTTCTGGAAGAATATAACGTTTCACTCGTTCTCGCATTGCCCTTAATTTCTTTGGAATTGAACCTGGCGAAGCGATGGCACACCAGAGTATTTCATCCTGTATATCCCGCAAAGCCATGA
>NZ_JASDCB010000088.1:0-14805 GCF_030408135.1 Pseudoalteromonas sp. APC 3691
CCAATGAGTATGTTCGTTAATCATAATGTGCCCTCAAACAAGATTTGAAGATCTGATCATGACATTGAGATTTAGTTCAAAAAAATCCCCGCTAATTTCTTAGCAGGGATTTGTGTATAAGAGACAGCTGAAAAGTGCCTTTTTTATTAGGTAGTAACGTATATATTTGTTAGCTTAATGAAAGATTAACAATAGAAGTAATAAATTTGAAAATAATTCCTGTAGGTCAGTTACTGCCTGGTATGTTTGTGCAAAGCGTTACTAGACAAACTGGCAGTATTAAAATTAAAAATCAAGGCTGGGTTAAAACTCAGGCTGGTATTAATAACCTAATAAAAGCAGGCATTTTAGAAGTAGAAATCGACCCTGATAAAACCCTCATTGAATCAGTCCCTGAAAAAGCTCCTATTGCTGTACCTGCAACAAAAATAAAGCGTGACCCTTGGCAAAAAACACACAGTGCCGAACAAGAAATGGGAAAGGCAAAAAAACTGTATGACGAAGCTAAAACACTGCAAATAAAAGCATTTAAAGATATTAAAGCAGGCCGCGATATAGATATTGCACCGTTCAAAGAGCTGGCAAGTGGCTTTATGGACTCTGTTTTTAGAAACCAAGATGCCCTAGCCTGCCTTACCCAAATGCGCCAAAAAGATGCTTACCTACTTGAGCACTCTATTAATGTATCGATATTAATGGGGATTTTCGCTAAACATTTAGGTATAGAAAAAAACATTATCGTTGAACTGACTACCGGCGCACTTTTACACGACATTGGTAAGATAAAAATCCCTGATGAAATACTCAATAAGCCGGGTCGCTTTACCGATGATGAATTTAAAATAATGAAAATGCACTCGCTTTTCAGTAAAGAAATATTAGAAGAGTCTGGCTTAACAGGTATCGCGGTTGATATTGCAGGTATGCATCATGAAAGGCTTGATGGTAAAGGCTATCCGTTTGGTAAAAAGGGCGACGAAATAAGTCAGTACGTGCGTATGGCATCAATTGTAGATGTGTACGATGCACTTACCGCAGAACGTGTTTACAAAGCAGGCATGGAGCCAATAAAAGCCTTTAAAATACTAAAAGACGGATGCCCAGATAGCTTCGATCCCGTGCTGCTTAATAAGTTTATTCAATGTATTGGTATTCATCCGGTAGGAACGCTCGTTAGATTATCGAGTCAAAAAGTTGGTTTAGTGACCGAGAGTAATCCCAGTACACCACTAAAGCCTATCGTTAAAACATTTTACAGCGCCAAGCATAGTCGCTATACAGAGATAAAAGATATCGATTTATCTAATAAAAAAACCTTAGATACCCTTGAATCAGCGGTGAAACCTAAAGAATATAATATTGATTTAGAACGCTTTTATAAAAACTCAATATTACCCTAAGCAATATTGAGAGCTCAACATTCTACCGAGCTCTCAACATAATAGCTAAACGTTTACTGCGGCCAGTCTTGCAAAGCTTTTAAGCTAAACTCATAACCATCAAAATCAAGTACACTTTGCTCAGGTGTAATCTCTCTTACAGTTAAAGCGCCTATGCTCTCTCCTTCATGTAGCTCTCGGCCATTTAGCTTGATCCAACGCTTGTCAGCACTCGATGAATAAATATGCGCTTGATATTTAATACTAGGCAACATTGATTGCAAACCATCTGGTAGTAATTCTACAGGCTCAACACGTGATGACGTTTTTGATGCATGGGTAACTTCATAATCCTGATTTTTTTCGACATCTTGTATAGCTTGCGCAAACGCATTTTTAAGTGTTGTAGGCACCTCATTAAGCTCAGGATCGCTCATCTGTTGAGATTGGTTGTTACCATTAATTGGCTTACCTAGTACTTTATACTTACTCATATCTAGTTGAGCTGATGCTGTATTTTGACTTTGCCCAAATACCGAAGCGTTCTGTGTATTATTTGGATTGTAATTATTTTGTGGATTAAATACTGGCTGATTATAATTTTGAACTGGCATTACTTGTTGCACGCTCTGCTGATTATAACCCGTTGCGCTCGTGACCGGACTCGATGGCATAGGAATATATTGCCCATTAGGCGTTAATAACATTTGCTGTACACCATTAGGTGTTTGCACATGTACAAGTTGCCCTTCAATCGTTGCAGTATTATTTGGAGCTATTTTAGCGGGTTCTAACTCTGCTATTTGCTGCTTTTCAACTGCGGCATCTACTTCTTTAACTTGTTCTTTAGGTGACGATTTTTCGCTTTCAACCACCTTAATTACAGCGGGTTCCGATGTGTTTAATAAAGTAGTACCTTGAAACCACTTACCCGTAGTAAACCCACCAGCTACAGCAATAAAAGCAGCTAAGCTTGTACCAAATACTAACGCTAATCGTCTATAACGCTTTAGTGCTTGCTGTTGCTTTAACTGCTCTGATTGTAAGTCGTATTGCTCAGCACTCATATCTGATTGCTGCGACTGCTTTAGCGCATCTAATAAATAAGACATAACTTACCTAACTATAAAATAAATGAAAGCCCAATGCCTACGGCAAATAAAGCAACGAATGCAAGGCTATATGGTACAAATGACGTTGCTTTTTTGGCCTTATTAACTGGCGCTACAAAATCCATGGGTAATGACTCATGTGCTGACTTTTTTATTATATCGCTATCAACTATCAACTGCTGCTTTGCAAAAGTGCCTACCAAAGCTCGCTCACATACCAAGTTCATTAATCGTGGCACACCACCGGTTAATTGATGAACAGCTTGCATGGCATCCATCGAAAAAATTCCTTTATCACATCCTGCAACATGTAACCGATGCTTTATGTAAGCAACTGTTTGGCCTTGCGTAAGTGGTAATAAATGGTAACGAGCTGTTATTCTCTGGGCGAGTTGCCTTAATTCATTGCGCTTTAAAAGCTCTTGTAGCTCAGGTTGACCAACCAATACTATTTGTAATAATTTTTTATGATCGGTTTCTATATTTGTCAGCAAGCGTAATTGTTCAAGCACATTAGGGGCAAGTAACTGCGCTTCATCAATTATAAGTATGGTGTGCCCACCCGATTTATTATTGGTCTCTAAGTGCTTTTTTATAATATCGGTAAGACTTTTAAGCGTCGCATTATTAGCATCGTAACTAATGTTGAGCTCATCACAAATACTAGCCAATAACTCCAGCTCTGATAGTGCTGGGTTATGGATCATCGCTACTTGCGTGTTTTCAGGTAACTGCTCTAACATACTGCGGGTAATTGTAGTTTTACCAGTACCCACTTCGCCTGTTAATAATACAAAACCACCGTCTTCACCTAATCCATAGGTAAGGTGTGCTAAGGCTTCTTTATGTCGTTCACTTAAAAATAAGTAATGAGGGTTGGGCGAAATTGAAAAAGGTTTTTCATTCAGGCCAAAATAGCTTAAATACACCGTGATGTTCCTTCGTAATTAAATCACGGCCTATAATGGCAAAAAAACGCACTAAGTGACAACGTTGTAAGCGCTTTATTATTGAAATAACGTAAATTTATGTAAAACAAAAAAATGCAGCGGTTTTAAGGCTGCACTTTCATCTGTCTAATCTTAGTAAGTACTTTATTCTTCGTAGCGAACTAACCGTAAATACACATTACTAGTTTTGGCGTGCAAGCTATTCAGCCCACTATCAAATTGATAAACCCATGCAGAGCTCATCGTGCTCACACCCGATGTATTTGACCAATAGTTTTGAAGTTTTGTACCAAAAAACACCTCTTCATTAATGCTCGGCTCGGTGCAACTGTGCTCTAAAATACTCGCCAACTCCTTAATGTTAGGCATTTGCCAATCATCGTAATCTGCGGTTGTATCATTTTTAGCACCGCGTAGTGCTTCTTGCCAAGTAAGAGAAGGTGTAGAGCCTTCGCAAAGTTTTGTCTCTGTATTATAAGTTTGCCCATAACTACAGCGTTGCCACATAAGGCCTGTTTCGCTATCTGACACTGTGCCATCTGCATTTATGGTAAATCTATCTGTCGGTGTTGTGGTATCTGCACCGTCGTAGCACGTTTGCGCCGCTGCAATATTAAAGCTCAAGCTTATAGTTGCTAGTGCATAGAGTAATTTTAATTTCATTATTTTCTCCTAACGGCTTCTAACTAAACGAACATACGCAGTATTTTCTTTTGGATAAGCAAGATCGTTACCATTACTCATATCTATAATATACGCTTGCGATAAACTTGTACCATCGGCTGCAGTTTGCGAGGTCCAGTACGGTAAATCCACATTTTCTATATCACCTGATTGAGGAATATAAGGAAATAACGATTCGTCTATTAGCACTCTTTGCCCTTGTTTCCCGTAATCAATTAAACCTAAAAGCTCGTTATAAGTTGGTAAGCGCCAGTTTGTACCACCACAGAAATCTAAGCTATTCACTTCGTTTATATAGCTTTGCACGCCGCAACTGGTATCATCCGGACAAGTTGAATTGGCTGTACTGGTATCGGTAAAAGTAGTATCGCCCAAATCCCAAAAGTAATGATTTTGCCCTTCACGCAAACTTGTATTTGGTAATACTCCAGAGGATTCAGTTTTTACTTCCCATACAAGCCCTGTAACATTATCGCGTATACAGGTAAAGTCACTACTATCATCACCAACTTCATCAGCAAACTGATTAAGTTTAGTATAATCAAACGCTAAATTACCTTTGCCAACCTTATCTAAACGATTTGCATAGCTATCGCGTCCGAGCTCTGCATCTTGCTCTGGAAAATCATCACTTTCACAGTTAATGCGTTGTGTATTGTTGTAACACTCACCAACACCACTATCGTTTATAAGCCCAAGCGCTTTTGGTGATACATCAACAAATAAAGAATCTGTATCGGTACGTCCTTTTGAGTCGGTTACCGTTACTTCAAAGCTCAATGTGGTCTCGGTATCTACATCAGAGGCAAAAAATGTCGTTGTACATTGGTTGCTATTACTTAATGTTTCGGTATTACCGGTAAGTTGTTGCCATTTACACTGATAGGTATCGGTAACAGTTTCGCTATTCGTTGCATCAAGTGTTACTTGTTCAAACTCCTCAATATTTTGATCAGCACCTGCATTTGCATCCACCAACTCATTTGTTTTGTTAAGCGTCATCGAATATTGAGTACTCGCCTCACCGCCTTCATCATCAGTGACTGTTAGCTGCCAAGATAAATTTACGTTACTTTCAAGTAATGGATGAGAAAAGCTAAGAGTTGACTCATTAAAGCTCGTAATATCTAAGTCAGGACCTGATAGCAATTGCCACAAATAACTATCAATTTGGCCATTATCATCAGGATCGATCGACTCAAGGGCGCTCAAAGTCACAGTATCTTTGTAAACAGAAGGAAGTGTTTCAGGAGATGTTTGTGTAACAACAGCAAGAGGAAGTTGGTTATTAGAGCTCACTGAAATAGAAATATCGTCACTAACAGCGCTACTACCCGTACTTTGATAGCTCACTCTTAAGATTATTTCACTATCAGTTTTTACGTCAGGTGCGGTAAGTGTTTGCTCAGCACCATCAAGCGGAAAACCTTCTAAGCTTGGGCCGCTAACTTGTTGCCATGAAAACGTACCATCAGCGGGAGAGCCTTGTGCTGTGATGGTAAATTCAGTTTTTTCGATAATTTGTAAATCGATTCCAGCATTAACAGAGGTTTCTACAACTGTATTATCGCTATCACCACCACCGCCTCCACACGCACTTAACAAACCACAAGAAATGAGAGGGATTAAAGCAAACGCTTTCATACGCAGCACCTTATTATGTCAAATAATTACTATAGTGTAATTACTAGCAATAAAGATGCCATTAAAGTACTACATATAAGTACTACATATAAGTATCTTGATGAATACGTACAAATAGCTTTGTGCCTATTTTACTGTAATCAATTTTATACTCTCGACCATCTAACGCTTGAATAAACAATAATTGTTTTTCTTCGCCAAATATATCAGCGCTACTTACATAAACCATCTCTAAATAACGCTCTTTTGCGTCTCGACGGTTTTTGGGTAACTCTTCTTTAAATGGCTCCAAGCCATGTTGAGTCACTTTAATTTTAGGATGAATTTCAGAGTTTACAATCACTAAATCAAGTTTTTTATCTTTATGTATTATGGTATTTCGACCACTTTTTAAAAAAGCTCTGTCTTGGCTCATTTTCTTTCCTACAGTCGCAGCTTAATTGTTAATTTGCGACGCTATAAACTGACGGGGCTCGCGCTTCCACTTATTTAAGTTAGCACTAAATGCCCAAATATCTCTATCTAATACACTGGCAGGTAATAATAAATCGTAACCTGTTAGCAGTTGAAGGTGCTTAGTTCTGTTAGCAAACATAGCTATAAGACCAGTATAGCTTACCCCTTTATGGGATGTGTATTGCGTATCTTCTATTAACCATTCTGATGGGCAATTGCCATTTTTGCAATGTTTTTGAACAACTTGCATAAACAAATTACGCTGTTCTATTAAAAGCTTTCCTGCAATTCTTGGTGCGATATTTGTTAAAAACTCATCTATGTCGTTTACTTTAACACCCACTGCATTGAGCTCTAAGTAATCAAAACCATCTTCTACTTTGGGTATACCACTGTGATGAAAGTTATTACGAGACATGTTCCAAGCCCCATATTTATGGCAATAAACAAGCTCCGACTCACTTATCAAAAGGCTATAATACGGCTCTTGAGTTTTTAAATATCCAATAAAAATAGCGGCAATACACAAACTCACTAAAAATATTTCAAGTATGCTAATCTCACCCGGCCTTAGTAAATTAAACAACATAATAAAAACTAAGCCAATGGCACCTGCAACAAGCACCTCAATTGCGTTTCGCGCACCTTGTGCCCGAAACTTAATGACATTGTTAGATTTATCCATATTGGTAAAACACCATATAAAAAACAAACATAATAATGGTCCAAATTATGATCTTTCTTGTTGTTATACATAAGTTACAGGTCGTTTTAAATTTCATACATTACCGCTTTATCCTCAACAAAATAGGAACAATGAATAAATCTTATTTACTTTTACGCTTAACGCACAAATTTATGAGACACATAACCGCCTTTTCTCGGTCTTATTTCGTACAATGGATATAATTAATTTTCAGGTATGAAAACGATGTACTCAAGACAATCAGGTAAAGCTCTTTTTCCATTTATTATTACATTACTACTAATATTTAGCGTTTATTTATATTTACCCGCTAGCCACGGCGAACAAGCCGATTCATCACAAATGTCTACTCAAGTAACAGCTCATACTGTTACCTCTCAGGAAAACGCAGTGATGATAGAAGCCATTGGTAGCGCACGTGCAAACCAAGCAATCTATATAAAAAGTGCGCAAAACGATTATGTCACAGGTATATATTTTAAAGACGGCGACTTAGTCAGTAAAGGACAAAAGTTAGTACAGTTACAGAGCCAACAAGAACAGCTTGCCGTTAAAGAACTTGGTATTAACTTACGTGAAGAACAGCGCCAGTTAGATCGCCTAACCGAACTTTCACGCTCGCAATCAACGGCAAAGTCGTTACTTGAGGAGCAGTTATCTCGTGTTGATGCAACAGAGGCCCAACTAGAAAGCGCTAAAACTAAATTAAACGAAATGACTATTAGTGCGCCGTTTTCAGGCCTGTTAGGCAAGCGTGAAATATCAATAGGTGCCTACGTAAGTAATACAACAATAATCACAACACTTGATGATATTAGTATTATTAAAGTTGACTTTAAAGTACCTGAAAAATATTTAGCACAATTAAATATGGGTATGAAAGTGCTTACGCAAAACGATGCCTACCCAGGACAAACATTTAACGGCAAGGTAACGCATATTAGCTCGCGTATTGATTCGGTTACTCGCAGTGTTGAAGTAACAGCAAGCTTTGCCAATAAATCAGGATTACTTCGCCCTGGTATGTTACTAAATACAGCACTTGAGCTAAGCAGCAACCAAGCTTTAATGGTGCCAGAAAAAGCGGTTATACCTTTGCAAGACAAACACTTTGTTTTTCAAATTCAAGATGGGATAGCTAATAAAATTGAAGTGCATGTTGCTAGCAGAAATAATGGCTGGGTTGCTATCGACGAGGGCCTAACTGATGGCGAGCAAATTGTTACTGAGGGGCTAATAAAAATTCGCTCTGGAAGTAAAGTAAGCGTAAAGGGGTAATACGTGAAAATTACAGATACTAGCGTCAAGCGCCCCGTTTTTGCCATTGTAATTAATTTACTGCTTCTTACTTTTGGACTGGTTGCGTTTACTATGCTGCCACTTCGTGAATACCCGGATATTGAAACGCCGATTGTAAATATCAGCACTGAATACACAGGTGCTTCTGCCGAAATTATAGAAACCAAAATAACGCAAATAATAGAAAATCGAATTTCAGGTATTGAAGGTATTAAAAGTATTAACTCATCGAGTCGTAATGGACGTTCAAACATTACCATTGAGTTTGATATTAACCGCGACATAGATGCAGCATCTAACGATGTACGCGAACGTGTAGCACGTGCACTTGATAGTTTGCCCGATCAGGTACGCCCGCCAGAAGTATCTAAATCAAATAGTGATGAAAGCCCAATCGCCTGGTTTGTATTAAACAGCGAAACAATGGACTCGTTACAGCTCTCTGATTACGCGCAGCGTTTTATTGTTGACCGCTTAGCCGTAGTAGATGGTGTATCTAACGTACGTATTGGTGGTGAGCGCCAATACGCCATGAAAATTTGGCTTAACCGCCAAGCAATGGCCGCACGGGGTATTACCTCAAGCGATATAGAAAACACACTTCGTACAGAAAACGTTGAGTTACCTGCTGGCGAAATAGAATCTATAGATCGTGACTTTACCGTGCGTACTGCCCGTAGTTATAAAGATCAGCGCGATTTTAAAAACCTGGTAATTAAACGTGGTGATGAAGGTTACTTAGTACGTTTAGGTGAAGTTGCCGATGTACGTTTAGAAGCTGCCGATGACGAAAGCTTATTTCGTGGTAACGGGCGTAATATGATTGGCTTAGGTATTGTAAAACAAGCTAAAGCAAACACACTAACCGTAGTAGATAACGCACGCAGCGAACTTGAAAAAATCAAACGAAACCTACCTGAAGGTACCACAATTCAAGACAGCTACGATTCGTCTGTATTTATTAAAGAGTCTATTAATGAAGTTTACAGCACACTTGCCATCTCTATGGGTTTAGTCGTACTCGTTATATTTTTGTTTTTAGGCAATATACGAGCAACGCTTATTCCTGCGGTCACCGTACCGGTCGCACTTGTTGGTAGCTTTATGTTTTTGTTGGCAATGGGCTACTCAATTAACTTACTAACTTTACTTGCCTTAGTACTGGCCATTGGTTTAGTAGTAGATGATGCCATTGTAATGCTTGAAAATATTCACCGTCGTATTGAATTGGGTGAGCCGCCGTTACTAGCTGCATTTAGAGGCGCGCGTGAAGTAGGTTTTGCCATAGTAGCAACCACGCTTGTACTTATATCTGTGTTTGTGCCATTAGTATTTATGGATGGCCGTATAGGTGCATTATTTACTGAGTTTGCTATGGCGGTAAGTGCTGCCGTATTTTTCTCAAGTGTTACAGCACTTACTCTCGCACCAGCTTTGTGCTCTAAAGTACTTAAAGTATCAGACAAACCAAATAAATTTAGCCAATGGATGGACCGTCAATTTACTAAAATTGAAGTAAGTTACCGTAATTCACTCTCCACTAACATAACCCGAAAATGGGGCTTAATGGTGAGCTTATTATTAGCTGGCTTTGTTAGTTACTCGTTGTTTTTACAAGTTCCTTCTGAGCTAACACCAAAAGAAGACCGTGGCACGTTCTTTATTATGATGAGCGGCCCTGAAGGCGCAAGTTACGAAAATAACGCCGCTAATATGGCTAAAATTGAAGAGCGCCTAATGCCTTATTCGCAAGCAGGTGAACTGAGTCGCGTACTTGTTCGAGTACCCGGTTGGGGTGGCAGCGGCGGTGTTGCGATTGTGGGTATGGCCGATTGGGATAAACGCAAACGCTCAACGTGGGAAGTAATGGATGAAATAAGCGGTAAAATGCAAGAAGTTACCGATGTTCGTGCATTTGCCATTATGCGCCGTGGTATTGGCGGTGGTGGTTCATCTCGCCCAATTGAGTTTGTGCTGCAGGGTAATGACTATGCACAACTTGCCGATTGGCGTGACCGTATAATAAAGCGTGCTGAGCAAAACCCTGGTTTAGTAAGAATCGATCATGATTATAAAGAAACCTTCCCACAGTTTTTAGTCAGTATAGATAAAAACAAAGCCGCCGATTTAGGCGTGTCGGTATCTGATGTAGGCCGTACACTAGAAACAATGCTTGGCCAGCGCCGTGTTACAACCTTTATTGACCGCGGTGAAGAATACGATGTGATTTTAAAAGGGACTAAAGAAGATTTCACCAACCCTACTGATATTTCAAATATATACCTTAAATCACGAAGCGGTGAACTAGTACCACTTGATAGCCTTATCAGCTTAAAAGAAGAAGCAACAGCCTCACGCTTAAACCGTTACAACCGTATGCGCGCAATTACATTAAGCGCCAACTTAGCCGACGGTTATACACTTGAGCAAGCGCTTAACTTTTTAAACGAGGTAGCCGCGCAAGAAAACGATATAGATGGCGCAGTAGATTACAAAGGTGAATCGCAGCTTTACTACGAAGGCGCATCAGCGATGACCTACGTATTTATACTTGCACTCACCGTTACCTTTTTAGTACTTGCTGCGCAGTTTGAAAGCTTTATGCACCCGTTTGTAATTATGCTTACCGTACCGCTTGGTTTAATGGGCGCTATGTTTGGGCTTTGGGCTACAGGACTTACCTTAAATATTTACAGCCAAATAGGTATTGTCATGCTCATAGGCTTAAGTGCTAAAAATGGTATTTTGATTGTAGAATTTACTAACCAATTACGCGATAAAGGCGTTGAGTTTAGTGAAGCAATACTACAAGCAGCTACCCAGCGCCTTCGCCCAATAATAATGACCTCACTAACAACCGTTATGAGCTCTGTTCCTTTGGTTTTTGCCTCAGGCCCCGGCGCCGAAAGCCGTATGGTAATTGGTGTAGTTGTGTTTACAGGGGTTATTGTATCTACCCTGCTGACTCTTTTTGTTGTACCTGCTGCGTATTATGCTCTGTCGAGAAATACTCAGTCACCTGAGTTTTTACAACAAAAGCTGAATAAACAAGCTGCTGAAAAACCTTTCGAAGAGATCTAATCTCTTTATTGCGCCGTAACCTTGTTGTTGCGGCGCATACAATTTATGCTCGCCTTTAAACTCCATATACATTTTAGGAATACTTATGAGCTCAACAACGCAAGTAGCAACATTTGGTGGCGGCTGTTTTTGGTGTATAGATGCTGCATTTAGACGTGTAAATGGCGTATTAGGTGTGAGTTCTGGCTATACAGGCGGCGAAACTGACGCCCCAACATATAACTCTGTATGCTCAGGCACAACCGGTCACGCTGAGGTTGTTAAAATTGAATTTGACGCGACTGTAGTTAGCTTTGAAACACTCTTAGCAATGTTTTTCACACTGCATGATGCAACACAGCTGAATCGACAAGGTAACGATATAGGCACACAATATAGAAGTGTGGTTTACTATCACGATGAAGCCCAACTAAAGCAAACCAATGAAATGATAGCTCAACTGCAAAGCCATGTGAGTGAGCCAATTGTGACAGAAGTCAGCCCTGCCACTACGTATTATCCAGCAGAGCATTATCATCAAGATTACTATAACGAAAACCCACAGCAGGGTTACTGTAGTATTTTAATAGCACCTAAATTACATAAGTTTGAAACCGTATTTAAAGAGTTTTTAACTGATTAATACCAATCAGCATAAGTATAGAAGCTATTTAACGATAATAAAATTGCGCTCTAACTAGGCAAAAATTTTATATCCAGTGGTTCTAAATAAAAAATTTATAACGACGTTAGCGTGTGATTTAATCCGTTAAACTGTTTAGAGGTCTATGCAGGTTGGTATAACTTAAAAGTAAACAGAAAAGGCAAAAAGCCCGATAATTTATCGGGCTTTTGTATTTTTAATAACTAAATAATAAATTTAGAACTGGTAGCTAATCCCAGCAAATACTTGTCTGCTGGGTGCGCTGTAGCCTAAAAGCTCACCACTTGCGGCAAAGCCAATACCCGCAGTGAAGTACTCTTTATCAGTTAAGTTTTCAATACGTGCATGTAGCGCTAGATTATCTAAAAGCTGATAGTTAGCAGCAATATTAAACACAGTAAACGCTGCAATTTCTGTATCGTAGTATGAAATTGAATCGCGAGATGAGCGATATAGCATGGTTAGATTGGCGTCAAAATGTCCCCAATTTTTAGTTAGTGTATAATTAAATGCTTCAGATGGACGACGCGCCAACTCTTTACCCGTAGTTTCATCTTCTGTATCTAAAAAACTTAAGTTAGCGTTATGTTCAAACCCTAATGCGCTAAACTCAGCACTAATTTCGACCCCTTGCATAGACACACGCGCAACATTTGAAGGTACATATTTTCCCAAATTAGCGTCATATTGGTTTTCAATTAAGTTTGTAATATTATTATCAAAAATAGTAATATCGTAACGACCCCATTTTGTTGTAAGCGTAATGCCCAGCTCATTATTGACAGCCTCTTCGGGCTTAATATCGCTGTTACCTACATAATAGAGGCTATTCGTTACAAACGCGTTCACCAATGATGGTGCTCTAAATGCTGTACCGTGACTTGCACGAACACTAATATATTTATTAGCTTTATAACCAACACCTGTGCTGTATGTATTAGCGCGACCGTGGTAATCGTAATCATCGGTTCTAATAACAGCACTAGCAAGCCATATGTCATCGTCATAAAAAGCACCAATAAATAATGCTTTATTATCGCGTTTTTCATGTACTGAAGTTGCTGTAGAACCGGATAAATCTTCTTGTAATAAATTAACACCGCCACTTAATTCTAGTGTTTGAGTTAAAGTATATAGACCACGATATTCTGCTTCAAAACGTTCAGTACTATAAAAAGTATTTACTGCAGTCCCTGTTTGCTCATTTTCTTCTTGCGATAAACTGACTGAAACACCTTGATTATAATTTTGAGAGCTTTTTTCCCAACCTAATTTAGCTATATAGTTTTCAAAATCATAAGCGTCGCTAGAGTATGCCGAGTCGTATTCGCCCTCACCTTCACTATACTGTGCTTGTGCGCTAAATTGACCCAAATCTTCAGTATGATAGCTTAAGTTAAAACCAATATTTTTATTTCTATAGCCATCATCATCATGATCTTTAGTAATTGCAGCTGTAGGGTCTTTTTCAGTAACATCAAAGCCATCTGTTTCTTCATAACCTGCATTGTATTTAAAGCTCAACGCATCTTTAGCTACCCCACCTGCTAGCTGATAGTTTGAGTAACTATTGCTACCAAATGTTGCAGATAAAGTATTATTAATTGCATCACGAGTAATGATGTTAATAACCCCTGCGATTGCATCTGAACCATAAATGGCCGCGCGAGCACCTTTGATAACTTCGATACGTTCAATGCTATTAACAGGGATATTAGTAAGCGACACACTACCCGAAGTCGCATCACTTATCCTAACACCATCCACCAAAACCAATGTGTATTTTGCCGACGCGCCACGTACAAATACATCCGCTTTTTGCCCAAAGCCCCCATTACTTACAATATCAAGACCAACAACTGTATTTAAAAGAGAGGGTAAATCGCGTACGTTGCTTGCTTCTATTTCTGCACGCTCAATAACATTTACACTTGCTAAAACGTCATTGATTGATTGCTCAAATTTATTAGCTGTAACGGTTATTTTTTCAATTGATTGCTCTGCGCCAGACACAGAAAATGAAAGCGCAGCAGAAATAGCAACGCCTAAAGTTGTTTTGTTTAACATGATGTCCCCTACCTTTGCCCACCGCAAAGATTTAAGTAAGTAAGATTGCATCAAGGCCGGTCTCCGGACTCAGTAAGCACATCAAAATATGCAATACTTTACCGTTGCGGGGGCAGTGTTGGGCTTGTAGTCATCATGAAAACGCACCAACTTCCCGATTATCCTGCTAAAAAAATCATTACATGAAGTGGCTAGCAAGCACCTTGAAAATATATCGCTATTGTGAGTATTTTGTTTACAAATGTCAATGGACGTCTATACAGCTAAAAACCTTTAAAATGCAGTTGGGGGCTAGTATAGTTTGAAGAAACTCCATATTTATCAAGTAGCTTCTTAAGTTGTATTTGTGCAGTAGGTAAGCTTAGTATTTCATCCATTTTATTACTAGTGATCTTATTTGATTTAGAGTTAACTAAAAAGTGCGTTTTATAAACGGCATCTGGTACGTTACTTTTATAGAGTAAATCCATATTAAAAGTATTTTTATTTTTAAAATATTGGTAAGCAATATTATTTAAAACACCTACTTCCGCGCGCTTTAATAGCAGCATTTTAACCACATTGAATTCATCAATGGTTAAACTTACCTGATGTTCCTCACTTAAAAATTCGGCATCTGTATTAAATCCAGCAAATTGATACGAGTACCCCAATACCCTAAAGTATCCCCAGAATTAGCCTTTACATATCAATGAACTAACAGTATTAAAAAATGTGGGTAGTGAGGGAACATTCATGGTGTTTTGTGATCTTATGAATCGCTTAAAAACAACAGAACTAAACA
>NZ_JASDCB010000089.1:0-11908 GCF_030408135.1 Pseudoalteromonas sp. APC 3691
TTTGAGGAGCTTGGTTTATATCCAATAGAAAAAGTGAATACGGGATGGCTTGCTTTATCAGCGTTTAGGAAATAAGTTGATAAAATGTGAAGGGTACAGGAGCCGTATACGAGGTCCGTACGTACGGTTCTGTGAGAGGGATGAGGCATAAGCCTCACCCTACTCGATGTTTTTATGCAATAAAGATTTACTAAAAAGCATTTTTATTAATAACCAATAAGTAGAACCCCTCTTAATTAACATTTGCATAACAAAATGTGATGCTATAGGCTGTTTTTAATTAAAAAAACAAAACATTTTTACTATGCCAATAAATTACTCTGACCATCAATTAAAACTAAGTTTAAAGAATTCTAAAGTACTTATAGTTGACGATCAGTTATTAAGCTTAATCGTATTAAAAAAAATATTATCTGAGCATTTTAATGTGACAACAGCTGGAAGTGGTGAAGAAGCAATTGAAATTTGTAATGTAAATGTACCCGATATAGTCCTACTCGATATTAGTATGGGTGGAATGAGTGGTATTGATACATGTTTAAAATTAAAAAATAATACTGAAACACAGGATATCCCAGTTATTTTTGTTACATCCTTTGAAAACGAAGAAGAAGAGTGTTGGGAAGCCGGAGCTGTTGATTTTATTAAAAAGCCGATTGTAAAAGAAACACTATTTAGAAGGGTTCGTGCCCATATAACGTTAAAATTACAACACGACTTACTCAATCAAAAAGTATTTTTAGATGATTTAACTAAAGTATTCAATCGCCGTTATTTTGATGCACATTTTTCTAAAATGGAACGAAGCGCCTTACGAGAAAAAGTTGACTATGCATTATTACTCATCGATATAGATTATTTTAAGCAATACAATGATATCTATGGTCATGTGCAGGGGGATACGGTGTTAAACCTAGTAGCACAAACTATTACTAATAGTTTGCAAAGGCCAACCGATTTTGTTGCGCGTTATGGCGGCGAAGAGTTTGTAGTTGTTCTACCGCATACAAGCACTGAAGGTGCAATTTGTGTTGCTGATAAAATTAAACAGAATGTGGCCGATTTAGGAATATTACACAAATATTCAGAATATGATTTTGTGACTATTAGTATTGGCGGTGCAACCCTACAACCATACGTAAATAACAAAAACACGTTGCAGATCGCAGATGAAAAAATGTATGAGTCTAAAATGCAAGGGCGTAACAAAGTGTGTTTTTAAGTTTAGTTAGCTAATAAATCACTCTGCCACTTAAAAACACTTTTTAGATGATAAATATTAAATAAGATTATTTATTACATGCTATGACATTTTTTGTACTTTTTATTGCTACCGCATGGGCAGTCATCATTTCTGCCTACTTTAATATCTTCAACAGGATATATAGTGCCATCTAAATAACGCCATTGGGTGCTTTCTTTAATAAACTGCGATTTTTCGTGAAGCTCACAAAATAAGTTTTGATAAAAATATTGGGCTTTAAATTCTACAGTTCCAGTATCGCCATCATGGCTTGAGTCAATTAAATCAAGATTTATAAATCGACAGCTGTTAGCAAAATCATTGATTTCTTTAACCGGGTTTTCAGCTTGTTTTTCTTTTGCGTAGGTTTGATAAACATATTTTGCATTTTTAATAACATAAGCACTGAATCGTGAGCGCATAAGTTGTTCAGGAGTGTCAGCTTGCTTTACAGATAAGTGAAGCGGCTCGCAGCAATCGGCATAATTGTGCCCACTGCTGCAAAAACATAATGTGGTATTGAGTGAAGTCATAATAATAATACAGAATCTAAAACATTAGTTTAACAAGCTTATTGAGCGAGTGGTATCTCTGTTGTTTGAGCGTTTTTAGTAAAACAGTATAGTTTTGTATTTGTTTTACTTAAATCGAACGATAGATTTGTAAGTAGTTGGTTATTAACTATATCGGTCCAGGTAATTACAGCTGCAAAGTTTCCATTATGTAACGCAGAATTTAATACATACTCTAGATTTACTAGGTGCTTCTGTCTAATAACAAGTAATTTACTTGTATCAATAGAGCATGAGTCAAGTAAAGCTTTGCTCGGTACATGATCTGGCGCAATTAATAACGTCCATGCATTAGAGCTATTGTATTGGTGTAATACTTTTAAAAGCTCAAAGGTCGCTGAAATTTCATCTTCAATTTGGATCAAATTTACGCAATCGCTTTGCTCGTCTTGTTGGTAACTTTTAACTGTTCTTACGGTAATAGGCTGTAACATAATTTCACTCACTGGGTTTTTATACAGTATTCATATACAGTAGTTTATACAGTGCTTTCGTGCAAGCATTTTATGCTATTTATTTGTACAGTTATTCAGCTTTTGATCATTGTTTTTTGTTTTTAAATCTATAATTCTTTATTAATCAACTTGTTATAGGCTTGCTTTTAAGAGGGTATTTTTAAAATAAACTTTTGAGTCATGTTTTCATTTGTGGGTTTTATACTGTGTAGGAGTATCTTTGTAACTATATACAGTATTTTTCAACACTGTATACAGTACTTATAACTTAATTAGTTTATGTGTTTTCACTGGTGCGAGGGATCATATGAGAAAACTGGAGTTGGTGGATTTGTTCGTACAAACTTGCTGCATAACATTGAGCATCTTTAAATCGCTTAGTTTCGATATGTTTGCGTATATCTGTAACCGCTGCAGTGGCAGGTGCGTACCCTTGGCTACTCGCTAAGCTCAACCACGCTACAGCATGAAATACACTTTGTGGCACGCCTTCACCTTTTACAAAAAATAAACCTAAATAAAACTGTGCTCTATGGTTTCCTGCCATTGCAGCAAGGCGCATCCATTTTGCAGCCAATGGAGCTTGATTATTTTTTAAATAATATAGGGCTTTATTAATAGTACTTTGCTCATCTTTTTTATTATCAATGGGCGCGGGGCTGCTTTCTGGTTGAGTAACAAAACCTAAAATGTTGTCTAGCTGTTGCTCTAAGTCTTGCTCACAAGGTGTTGTTTTAAGCATATTGGTTCATTTATTATTTTAACTACTTTAACAGTTTAGTATATAGCAAGGTAAAATGTCCTGTAAAAGATAATTTTTATGTTAAAATCTCGTCACTTTTTACTATCACAAGTTTATTATGTTTGAAGCCTTATTTAAACTCAGCGAAAATAACTCAACAGTTAAACGCGAATGCGTTGCTGGCCTAACTACCTTTATCACTATGGTATACATTGTATTTGTAAACCCGGCTATGCTTGCTGAGGCAGGGATGGACCAAGGGGCTGCATTTGTAGCTACCTGTATAGCAGCTGCGATAGGCTGTTTTATAATGGGTTTATGGGCTAATTATCCATTAGCATTAGCGCCTGGTATGGGACTAAATGCTTTTTTTACGTATGGCGTCGTATTAGGAATGGGTTATACCTGGCAAGCCGCATTAGGGGCTGTTTTTATGTCGGGTTGTATATTTTTATTTTTAAGTTTATTTAAAGTCAGAGAATGGATTATTAATGCCATACCTCTGGTGCTCAAGCGAGCTATCGCAACAGGTATTGGTGCTTTTTTAGCCTTAATTGCCCTTAAAAATGCAGGCATTATTGTCTCAAGCCCAGCAACACTAGTGCAATTGGGCGACATTACTTCCCCAGGCCCATTATTAGCTATATTAAGCTTTTTTGTAATTGCAGCGCTTTTATACCGCGATTTTAAAAGCGGTGTACTTATTAGTATTTTATTAGTGACAGGCATTGCACTAAGTTTAGGGCTTGTTGAATATCACGGTGTTATGGCTATGCCACCATCAATAATGCCTACTTTTATGCAACTAGATTTTGCCGCCGCTTTTGATATATCAATGATGAGTGTTATTTTTGCATTCTTGTTTGTCGATCTTTTTGATACTTCGGGTACATTAGTTGCGGTCACTCAAAAAGCTGGTTTAGCTGATGAAAAAGGTAACATGCCTCGTTTAGGGCGCGCACTAAGTGCTGACAGCTCTGCAACAATTGCAGGTGCGATGCTAGGCACGTCTACGACTACATCGTATATAGAATCGGTTGCTGGTGTTTCTGTTGGCGGACGTACTGGCTTAACGGCTGTAGTTGTAGGTATTTGCTTTTTACTAATGATGTTTTTTGCACCGCTTGCACAAATGGTACCGGCTTATGCTACGGCAGGTGCTATTTTATATGTCGCTGTACTGATGTTACAAAATTTAAAGTTTGTAAATTGGGATGATATGACCGATGCAATTCCTGTTACTGTGGTATTACTAATGACACCATTAACGTTTTCGATTGCGCACGGTATTGCACTTGGCTTTATATCTTATACAGCGGTAAAAGTATTGTGTGGTAAGCAAGATCAAATCAGTATTAGTGTTTGGATATTAACAGCCTTGTTTGTTTTCAAGTTTGCATTTTTGTCTTAATGACTAACAAAGAGACAAAAAAGCCTGCATAAATTTAATTTGTGCAGGCTTTTTTAATACTTATTTTTAGTATAAAAACGCTACCATTTCTTTTTAGGAGCAAACAATATATCTAAGTCGTCTTGCTCTTCTTCTGTTTTCTTTTTAAGTGCGCTTGCATTAGAAGCTCTTAGTTCAACACTAATTGCTTCTAAGTAACCTTCAACTTCTTGGCGTTTTGTTGTTACATATTCATCGGTGTATGTAACTGCATTGAGCGTTGCCTGTGCTTTTTCAAAATACTGCCTTGCAGAGCCAACCATACTCGCTGAGCGGGCAGATAAGCCACGTTTTATTTGGCTTTCGATATTAATACGCAGTTGTAGTTTTTCAAGACGTTTATCTTCTAAAACAAAAACTTGGCTATCAATACGACCTTTATTATGTTCAGAGCGTAAAATTGAGCGTAATTTTTTAATACCTTGAATTAGGCCAACAAGCTGCTTGTCATTACTCGGTAGCGTTAGGGCTTCACTGCTGTTGTCTAGAACTGCATTGGTGAGGTGCGTTTTAGCCTCACCTAAGCGGCTTTTGAGTGCTTTGGATGTTGGCGAACTAGTAACCATCGTGTTTAATGCTTCGTAAATACGGCGTTGCAATACACGGATTATATTTTCAGAAAGAGGTATATTGGCACTATTCATTAGTGCTTCTTCTGTTTCTTCTATTATAGCTTTTTGTTTTGTTAGCTCTTTGCGGCGTTCCGCTTCTTGTTTTTCTTTGTGTTGTTGTACAGCACTTACCCAAAGTGCAATCACAATCAATGCAACTATAAGCACTATTATAATAGAAACGATCATGGTGTAATTCTCGGACATATAACCTAATTATTTAATCTTACATTAAATATACGTTAACAGGGTAGCTTTGCGCCGATTAACTTAAAAAATACACCAAAAAATTGATAGGTTGAGCTCTTTATAAACCGTAGTCACCCTAAGGGCTTATAAACTAAAGCTGAATAAACATCGCTACCTCAAGCATATTTATTATGCTAGCCTTGAGCTCTAATCAGATAATTGCACACCTAAAGACCTAAAGTGATATTTTACGCAAATAACACTTGGTTTTAAGCGGTATTGCCTTTATAAATAATATGAATAATAACGTTAAAATTTGCAGCCATGAAATTACAACAACTCAGATACATCGTAGAAGTACAAAATCATAAATTAAATGTTTCAGCGACTGCTGAGAGTTTATTTACCTCGCAGCCAGGAATTTCTAAACAAGTACGCATGTTAGAAGATGAGTTGGGTGTACAAATTTTTGGTCGCAGTGGTAAACATTTAACGCATGTAACCGGTGCTGGCGAAGATATAATTAATATTTCTCGTGAAATACTCTCCAAAGTAGAAGGTATTAAAGCCGTTGCTAATGAGCATACGTTACCTGATCAAGGTAAGTTAAATATTGCCACAACACATACCCAAGCCCGTTATGCTTTGCCTAACGTTATTCAAGGGTTTATGAAAAAATACCCTGCGGTATCGCTTCATATGCACCAAGGCACTCCACAGCAAATATCGGATGCTGCAGCACGCGGTGATGCCGACTTTGCTATTGCAACAGAAGCACTGCATTTGTATTCAGATTTAGTTATGTTGCCTTGTTATCATTGGAATCGCAGTATTGTTGTTGCTAAAGACCATCCGCTCGCTAAAAAGGCAAATAGTTTAACTGTTGCTGACATTGCCCAATATCCACTCATTACATATGTATTTGGTTTTACGGGCCGCTCAGAGTTAGATAAAGCATTTAGCGCACACGGACTTGAGCCACACATTGTATTTACTGCAACCGATGCTGATGTTATAAAAACATACGTACGACTGGGTTTAGGAGTTGGTGTTGTCGCTTCAATGGCGATAGATCAAGTGAGCGATACCGATTTAGTGTGTATTGATGCAAGCCACTTATTTGAAGCAAGCACGACCAAAATTGGTTTTAGAAAGGGCAGCTTTTTACGTACTTACATGTATGATTTTATTGAACGTTTTGCACCGCACTTAACTAAAGAGCGCGTAGAGCGAGCAAGCTTGTTACGTAACCAAGATGACGTAGATAAGTTATTTGCAGATATAGAGTTACCCGTTAAATAAGGTGATTGCATTGAACGAACAATAAAAAAGCTGCCTATTTTAAAATAGGCAGCTTTTTCTCTTTATAGCGAGCTGATTAACATTCGATAATATTAACTGCTAATCCACCGCGAGCGGTTTCTTTGTATTTGGTTTTCATATCGTTGCCGGTTTCAAGCATGGTTTTAATCACTTTATCAAGTGATACCTTTTGCTCTCCACTGCCACGAATAGCTAAACGTGAGGCATTAATTGCTTTAATCGCGCCCATTGCATTGCGTTCAATACACGGCACTTGTACTAAGCCACCAACAGGGTCGCACGTGAGGCCTAAATTATGTTCCATACCAATTTCTGCTGCGTTTTCTACTTGCACAACATTGCCACCAACAATTTCTGTTAATGCGCCTGCTGCCATAGAGCACGCAACGCCAACTTCACCTTGGCAACCTACTTCGGCACCCGATATAGAGGCATTCTTTTTATATAAAATACCAATAGCAGCAGCCGTTAATAAATAACGTGTGGCTATATCGCGGTCTACTTCTTTCACAAATGTGTGATAGTACATAAGTACAGCTGGTAAAATCCCCGCAGCACCATTAGTTGGTGCGGTAACTACACGGCCACCTGCCGCATTTTCTTCGTTTACGGCAAGGGCAAATAAATCAACCCAGTCCATTGCACGAAGTGGGTCGTTACTGACTTCTATATTTAGTTTTAAGTATAAGCTAGGCGCACGGCGCTTTACTTTTAAGCCGCCAGGTAAAATACCTTCTGTACGCATACCACGGTCAATACAGGCCATCATTACTTTCCAGATATGAAACAGCGTGTCTTTTATTTCATCTTCAGTACGCAGTGTTTTTTCGTTCTTCATCATCAAGCTTGAAACACTAAGCCCTGACTCTTTACACATCTCTAGTAGCTCTTTTGCGCTACTGAAAGGGAAAGGAGCTGGGTTTTCTTCTCTAATATCAAGGGCTGCTTGTTTTTCGTTTTCAAACTCCTCATCAGTAACAATAAAGCCACCGCCAATAGAGTAATATACTTTGCTGTAAACTTTTTCGCCGTTGTTTGAGGCGATAATTTCCATTGCATTAGAGTGCTTAGGCAGCGTTTTGCGACGATGAAAAACAATAGCGCCTTGTTTTGGAAACTTAGCTTTGTGTGTTTTGTTTAAATAAATAACCTGATCTTGTTCGATAGTGGCTAAAATGTCGTCGACTAAATCGGCATCTATAGTTTCAGGGTCATAACCGGCTAAACCAAGAATTACGGCTTTACCCGAGCCATGGCCAACACCTGTTTGTCCCAAAGAGCCATAAAGCTCTACTTTAATATCGGTAACATTTGCTAATAATTGTTGTTCTTGTAGGTCATTAACAAATAAGCGTGATGCGCGCATTGGGCCAACGGTGTGTGATGACGAAGGGCCAATACCAATGCTAAACATATCAAATGCACTGATCATAATGTGTGTCTCTACTTTGTTTTATCAGCTCGAAGCTGCTCTTTGAACGGTCGAGCATGATAACGTGGAATTGTGATTGTGTAACTACTAATAACGAAGATTTAAACTGGTAAGGCGAGTTGTTTTGTAAAGTTTTTTATAATGTTTGCCGTCGCACCCCAAAGTAAACCATGCGGCGTTTTAAAACCTTGCAAAATAACCGTTTTCCCAAATCGTTGAAAAGGTAAGGGTTGCCAGTTAGCTTCGTTATTTAATTCAGTGACCGAGAGCAAAAAGCTCGCTTGTACTTCATTATAGTCATTTTCCCAGGTGGTGTCTTTTTTGAGTAAACCTACATAGGGGCTAATACTAAAACCCGTTAAGGTTGAATACTCAGGTAAGTGACCTAATACATTAACGTTGTTTTGGGCAATATTTAGCTCTTCTTTTAGTTCGCGAAGGGCTGTGGTGCGAAGGGTAATGTCGCTTACTTCAAACTTGCCTCCGGGCAAACAAATCTCCCCAGGGTGATGGTGTAAATAAGTAGGGCGTTTACACAGTAAGATATGTGCATGGTTATCTATATCAATAATGGGTAGCATAACAGCGCTAGCGCGTTTTTTACGTGTGTCTTTTAACTGATTTGGCGCAGCTGTAGGGCTTAACAGAAACCGCGCCATAATGTGTTCACTATTCAAAGCGACCTACTGTTTTAATAAAGGGAGGATTTTATTTACTTTATCGTAAGTTTCTTGATATTCCAATTCGACTTTAGAATCAGCGACTATTCCGCCACCTGCCCAGCAGTAAATTTGCGCTTTGTGGCACACCAAGGTGCGAATAGTGATGCTCGTATCCATATTTCCACATGCACTTAAATAACCAATTGAACCACAGTAAATACTGCGCCGATGCGGCTCTAGTTCTTCAATTATTTCCATGGCCCTGATTTTAGGTGCACCGGTGATTGAGCCTCCCGGAAAAGCCGCTTTTAACTGATCGACCGCTGTTTTGCCTTCATCAAGTTCTGAGGTTACCGTGCTTACTAAATGATGCACTGCCGGAAAGCTTTCAATAGCAAAAAGGGAAGGGACGTGAACGCTGCCAGGTTTTGCCACTTTGCCTAAGTCGTTACGCAGTAAATCAACAATCATGACGTTTTCAGCGCGATCTTTAGCTGATGCTGCGAGTATTTGGGCTTGGCGTTGATCCTCCAGCGCATCCGCTTTTCGCGGCAGAGTGCCTTTAATAGGTTTGGTTTCTACAACGTTATTATTTACAGATATAAAGCGCTCAGGGGAAATTGATAAAATTGCTCCTTGAGGGTGATTTATAAAGCTCGAAAATGGCGCTTTATTTGCCTCACGCAGTTTAATATAAGCTGCCCAAGGGGAGCCTTCAAACTGAGCGTTAAAGCGCTGCGCTAAATTAATTTGGTAACAATCGCCACTTTTTAGATACTCCTCAATTTGGGCAAACTTTGCAGCGTATTCCGTTTCGCTCATATTTGATTGCCAGTCGCTGTTTAGGGCAAAGGACTGCGTATTAACTTGGGAGTTAGCGTGTGTATTTAAGTATTGCTCATAAAGCGCTAATCGATCGGTGTTTGGCTGCGATACATAAAACCAGCTTTGTTGCTGTTTGTCGTAAATAAGGGCATCTAAGTAAAGGCCAATAGCCATTTGGGGAAGATTAATGTCTTCAATAGCATGAGTGGGGATGTTTTCAATTGTACGCCCTAAGTCGTAGCCAAAGTAGCCAAGCCAGCCGCCATTAAAGGGTAAATCGTAATCGGCTTTTGTTTTAGCAAGATGCGAAAGCTCATTATTCATAATTTCAAAGCAGTTATCACTACTTTCTATATTATTTAAAAAGCTTTTATTATTTTTTACTTCAAGGGTACTTTGCGGCTCAATAGCAACAATATCAAAACGGCTGTTTATATGATTACTATTTGCAGAATCTAATAGAATTGCATAAGGCAAATGTGAAAAATGCGCAAAAACGTCAATGCAGTTTTGTGTTATGCCTAATTTAATACAATTTTTTTTATTGTTTAGCATTTACTGCCCCTTTAAGAACTGGCTCGAAACGGGCTGGGAGGGTATCATAAGTCAAATTTTTTGGCAGCACTAAGCTGCAAAAAACAGTGCAAACCACCGTCACCGGTTTGATTTAGATTACGCGACAACGCGTAACGGTAACTTAAGGAACCACTATGAGTACAATTTGTCAGCAAGACTTTATTGATAGCATTGAAGATGCATTGCAATATATTTCGTTCTATCACCCACTTGATTTTGTTCAAGCACTCGAAAAAGCTTACAACAAAGAACAAAGTAAAGCGGCTAAAGACGCCATTGCACAAATTTTAATTAACTCACGCATGTCGGCTGAAGGCAAGCGTCCACTTTGCCAAGACACCGGTATTATTACCTGTTTTGTTAAAGTAGGTATGGATGTTAAGTGGGATAAAACAGATTTAACCGTTCAACAAATGGTTGATGAAGGTACTCGTCGTGCATATTTGAATCCAGATAACCCTTTACGTGCATCTATTGTTGCAGACCCTGCTGGTACGCGTAAAAATACTAAAGATAATACGCCTTCGGTTGTGCATATTGATTTAGTAGCGGGTGGAAAAGTAGAAGTAATGGTTGCGGCTAAAGGCGGCGGCTCTGAAAACAAAAGTAAAATGGTTATGTTAAACCCGTCAGATGATGTTGCTGCATGGGTAGAAAAAACACTACCAACAATGGGTGCTGGTTGGTGTCCGCCAGGCATGCTAGGTATAGGTATTGGTGGTACGGCTGAAAAAGCAGCAGTAATGGCTAAAGAGTCGTTAATGGATCCGGTTGATATCCATGAATTAATGGTACGCGGCGCAGAGACAACTGAAGAAAAACTGCGTTTAGAAATTTTTGACCGTGCTAATAAATTAGGTATTGGCGCACAAGGTTTAGGCGGTTTAACAACGGTTGTTGATGTTAAAATTAAAACAGCACCAACGCATGCAGCTTCAAAACCTGTAGTAATGATCCCAAATTGTGCGGCAACTCGCCATGTACATTTTACGCTTGACGGTTCTGGCCCTGCTAATTTAAAAGCACCTAAACTAGAAGATTGGCCACAAGTAACATTTGAAGTGGGCGAAGGCACACGTCGTGTTGATTTAAATACACTGACTAAAAAAGATGTTCAAGAATGGAAAATGGGTGAAACCGTTTTACTTTCGGGCACTATTTTAACAGGTCGTGATGCAGCGCATAAACGTTTGCAAGATATGATCAACTCAGGTGAAGGTTTACCTGAGGGCGTAGACTTTGATAATAAATTTATTTATTACGTAGGCCCAGTGGATGCGGTACGCGATGAAGCAGTAGGTCCTGCTGGCCCTACAACAGCCACTCGCATGGATAAATTTACCGATATGATGCTAGAAAAAACAGGCATTGTAGGCATGATTGGTAAAGCTGAACGTGGCCCTGCAACGGTTGAGTCTATTAAAGAGCATAAATCTGTTTATTTAATGGCTGTAGGCGGCGCAGCTTATTTAGTATCTAAAGCGATTAAAAAAGCACGCGTAGTTGCTTTTGAAGATTTAGGTATGGAAGCTATTTACGAATTTGAAGTTGAAGATATGCCAGTGACCGTTGCAGTAGACAGTGAAGGCGCCAATGCGCATACACAAGGCCCTGCTATCTGGAAAGCTAAAATTGAAGAGCTTGATAGCAAGCTAAAATAACGTACGTTTTGTATTTTTAAAAAGCGAGCCTAGTGCTCGCTTTTTTGTTTGCCCAGCGAAGCTGGCAAACCCGATAGGCTGAAAGATGCCTTATCACCCTGACTAAGGGGAAGATAATCTGAATGGCAAGGGCGTCACTGGCCAACGGTGGGGTCTGAAGGAAGCCA